>NZ_JAGQDD010000018.1:0-112919 GCF_018069845.1 Ideonella alba | reverse complement strand
TGAAAGGAATGCCGCTTTGGATGAAGAACACTGATCGCCGTTGACTCAGCGGGAAGTCCCTGTAGAGGGGTTAGGCGTCTGCGCGGACACAATTCACCTGAACTTAGCGGCAATAGATTGTTGAATCTATGTTGGCATCGTCAAAAGCCAGACCCTTTGTTTGTAGAGTTGAGTAATACCGAGAATATCTCATCTCAACATACTTGAAGCCCTGGCCTACTGAATTAATCGCCTTCGGTTTTGATGCAAGCTTTACAAGCAGGCTCAGTACGGTATCAAGATAGTCATGGGTGTGTTCGATGATTGCCTTGGTGTAGCTCGGGGTTTCGCCGCTGTGGACGATAATATTGCGTGCACGGTAGATTCTTCGAATTTGCCATTCCAGCCTCTGTTTGTGTGCGTCGAGAGCCGACAAGACTGCCTGTGGTGACTGAAGTGTCGCCTTAAAATAGAAATATCGATCGCGGAGAAGATGGAAATCCTTAAAGGAGTCTTCTATCAGTTGGCTCTTCGCTGTGTACGCGGGAAGCACTAGAACGCGAGCGAGTTTGTCAGTGAATTTGCTTCCAGGTACGCCTTTGAGTGCTTTACGAGTGACGGTTTGATTCCACTCGAGTAAATCTTTGACAAGGTTGTTTACGAGCCGATCAATGTAGCCAAAGTTGAGAAAGGGAACGACAGAGGCAACTATGTGCTCAATGTTTGACGCGTCATCCGATTTAGTCTCCGATGGAACAAGCGACTCAAGCGCGATCCAGAGATTGAGAATCTGGTTCTCATCCGCATCGCTAGCAACCGCAAGCGCATGCAATTGAGCGCTACGGACAAACTTCTGAAACGAGTCCTCATCCAGCGAGAAGTCGCTCATGAAGAGTTGGAGGCGTTTGCTCGCCACCGACTGCAGTAGATCTGCACATTTGTGCATCGAGTTTGTCGGCATTGATATCTGCCGATACTGACCAGACTTAACATCGAGAACGACGCTCTCGGGCTGCCACCTGGGATGCTCCTTATGGTGGAACAGTGTCATCAGTGTAGAGCTAAGCCGCAGTAGGCGTTCCGCGCCTTCCCGGGCGCTATACGGATCGCGCGCGGGAATCTTGGCAACCACTGCATACAGTGCGCCCTCGGCTGGTCGGTACACGTCAGGAAATAGCGTCAAATCCAAGTCAGCTGGAAGGTTCTTCCCAATCTGAAGTCGCACCTTCTCGAATGCCGGTGCGACGTGTTCAAAGACAGGATCTACACGGAAGACAACTGTGTATTCTGTGCGCTCGCTCGGAAACAGGGCAAAGAACTCATTGATCGACTGAGGCGAGGTCAACCTACCTTGTCCGTAATGGAAGAATTCTCGTGCTTGGTCGTGTAGGTACTTCGCGCTGAACCCCGTCGCCGTTAGCGTAGTTACATACGCACGGGCTAGACGGCGAACTTCATTCAGTTGTCCATTGGAGGTTACTGCAGAGAGAATCAATGCTTCTGTTTTCGCCCGGTACCGTTTGGCAGATAGTTGCACCGCCAAGAGTTCCAAGATTACCTGGAGTTCTCGAATTGGCGTTTTGGGGTTCCGAAGTACGGGGATGAAGGAGGCTGGTGGTAGCGGCGACAGTGCGATTGCGATGGAGTCGCGTTCGAAGTTCGTCGCTAATTCCGCGATGGCGTGATGGACATTCGGTTGCTTGATCGTTCCTGCCTCTACCTCACGAATCGTGTTAAGCGCCTCTATGCACAATAGGCCGGTGTGCATGACTGAAGCTTTGTATGTGTCCAAGGAGTACTCGAACAACATCTCTTCGAGTAGCTGCGCAAAGAATATCAACGCGGGAGTCTTGGCGGGGTCATCCCACTTTGCGAGAGTTCGGTAGAGCATGGTCCCCTTTTGGTTGTATTGGTGGCAGGCGCCGGTGATGGATTCAGACGCCTAACGTTCGAGTTGAGGCGCGCGCGGAGGCAGACGATGACTGGCCGCGCAAGGACGATGAACACTTTGGCCTGGAGCGGCCAGGCATTGGCTGCCGTAGCGCGTCGGCTCGAACGAGGTGTTAGGCCGCATTGCGCAGCTCGACAATCGCTGTTACGAAGGCCTCAAGATTCGGGATTCGACCCACAACGACCTGATACGGATGAAGCGTCCCAACACCCAGGAGTTGAACGCCGGCCACAAGATAATCTCCGGTGGGCTTGCTGATGATTGATAGAGACAACTCAGACTTCGCGCTCTCCGCGGGCGCACTCGCCTCAAGACCACCTACGTAGTGCGCCAGCTGACTAGACTTGCCCAGAATGACATCTGGCAATAGAGGCTCATATTCTCGACCCAGCGTGCACGCAAAAGCATAGCAGTGGCCGACCTTCGCTAGTTGCCGAAAGAACGCACTCCATTCGAATACGTGACTTGTGAGCATTTGCTCCAGTGAAAGAGCATCCATGGTTTTGGATAGTCCCGCCGGGTCACCTTTTAACGAAATCTTCAGTTCTGGATTGAGATCCGATGGCTCTCGTCCTTCAAAAATTCCAGGCGGCGGCGCTTCAACGGCCAGGAATATATCCGGATAGTATTGAATTGGAGTGTCGATCTTAATCCGTGTCCCATTCAAATCGATGGTGTACAACGGAAGATGCTTTGGACGGTCTTTCTTACGACGCGTTCGAAATCCTCGCTTTATGCGGAATGGCCCGTACATCGTACGGGCAACAGTTTGTTCAAATTTCTTCGTGACATTTGCGCACGCTAGGCACGAGGCTCGTGGAAGTACCAATACGCCGTTGAGCGCGAGCGGAATGATGTGCTCGTCGCTAAGTGGCGATTCAGTCGAACCGCAGTAAACGCAGCGACCTACTTCCGCGTATCGATAGGAGCACTCTGCCATATATGCGGCCTAACGTGTTGTCATAGGGTGCAGCATCCTGCGATCGCTGATCGGTTCCGTTTTATCACGTAGTGGTCATCCGCCTAGCGACCGTTGTCGCGCATGAATTTTTTCTTGCCGACAGTATCTTTATACAGTTTCAATTTACCGAGAAAACCGGAAGATTGTTACAGGGGATTGTGACGGTGCTGAGCGCCTCTTGCCAAGGGGTGGCGATCCATGAATGACGTCTTCGCACCGCGAGGAGCGAGCCTGCCAAAGGACTGCGCGATCGTCCCCAATCGCATGGCTCTCTGTCGCCTTCTAAGCTTGAGCGCCGCGCCAGACGGCTCCGCCCACGCGATAGCGCCATCACCCTCAATGGCACCCGCAAATTTGGGGGCATGGCGTATCACCCCGCTGGACCCATGTCCGGATCCGCGCTCCCATCGCGTTCTCTGAGGTATCCACCCACCACTTGAGGAGTCCGCCATGTCCCGCCGCACCCTGATCGCCGCCGCCCTGCTCGCCCTGGCCGCGCTGCCCACCGCCCAGGCGGCGGTGCGCTGCACCGACTTCCTCGCCTTCCCCGACAACTTCCCGCTGCTGGAGAAGTTCAAGCTGAACAAGTTCAAGTTCCAGGACCGCAGCGGCGGCTGGGCGCCGTTCGTGAACGTGTTCAGCGACATCATCGGCCAGCCGGTGCACGGCATGCAGTTTGACCCGCGCGGTCTGCGCATCACGCTGCCCGGTCCGTCGCTGACCGTGGAGCTGCGCATCGGCGCGTTTGCCGGCGCGGGTGTGCCGATCGAGGCGCTGGACGCCGCGGGCGGCGTGCAGGATCTGCTCATCCTGCCCAGCGACAACATCATGCACACGGCGACGCTGACCGCCGTGTCCGCGCCGATCACGATGGTGCAGGTCAAGGGCGGCGCCAACGAGGGCGTGGTCAACGGCGTCTGCGCCATGCGCTGAGCCCGGCTGCCCCCCCGCCCAGGCGCCCTGCGGGGCGCCTGTGTCTTTTCCGGCTGTGGCGCTGGCCGCCACGTGTCCGGATCGGCGCGCGGATCGCGTTCTCTGAGGTATCCAACACCCACGCATGAGGAGATGCCGATGATCCGCCCCGCCCTGCTCGCCGCCACGCTGCTGGCCCTGTCCACGCTGGCGCCTGCCCAGGCCGCCACCCGCTGCGCCAACGTGGACGCGGTAGACACCGGCACCGTGATGCCCGACAAGTTCAGGATCAAGGGCTTTCGCTTCAAGGACCGCAGCGGCGGCGTCGCCCCGACGGTGCGCGACCTCACGGCCGCCAACGGCCAGGTGCTGCATGGCTTCAGCTTCGACCCGCGCAGCCTGGTGATCACGATGCCCGAGTCACACGTGGCCGGCATGCGGGTGCGGATGCGCCTGCTGCTGTCGCCCACCGAGGTGGTGCGGGTGCGGGCCCTGAATGACGCTGGCCAGACACTCACCAGCGAGTTGGTCCACAACGAGGTCGTCTACGACGTGATCCTGGTGCCGCCAGCCACCGAACGCATCGCCAGCGTGGTGCTGGACGGAGGCGAGGGCCAGGGCGTGCTGGGCTTGACCTGCTCGGTCGCACCCTGAGGTCCAGACCTGCCGCCCAAACACAACGGCGCCCCGAGGGGCGCCGTTGTCGTGTCAGGTGCGGGCCGTGATCAGGCGCCGGCCTTCACCTTCAGGCGCCAGGCATGCAGCAGCGGCTCGGTGTAGCCGCTGGGCTGGGCCACGCCCTTGAAGACCAGGTCGCAGGCGGCCTGGTAGGCGGCGCCCTTGGCGTTCTTGGCCATCGGCGTGTAGGCGGTGTCGCCGGCGTTCTGCTTGTCCACCACCTTGGCCATGCGCTTGAGCGTGGCCTTGACCTGGTCCTTGGTGACCACGCCGTGCAGCAGCCAGTTGGCCATGTGCTGGCTGGAGATGCGCAGCGTGGCGCGGTCTTCCATCAGGCCCACGTTGTGGATGTCGGGCACCTTGGAGCAGCCCACACCCTGGTCGACCCAGCGCACCACGTAGCCCAGGATGCCCTGGGCGTTGTTGTCCAGCTCCTGCTGCTTCTCCTCGTCGGACCACTTGGCCTTCTTCACCACGGGGATGGTCAGCAGGCCGGTGAGGATCTCCTCGCGCACCGCATCGACATCGGTCTTTTCCAGTTCCTTCTGCACCTTGAACACGTCCACCTGGTGGTAGTGCAGCGCATGCAGCGTGGCGGCGGTGGGGCTGGGCACCCAGGCGGTGTTGGCACCGGCCTTGGGGTGGCCGATCTTCTGTTGCAGCATCGCGGCCATCAGGTCGGGCATGGCCCACATGCCCTTGCCGATCTGGGCCTTGCCGCGCAGGCCGCACTCCAGGCCCACCAGCACGTTGGAGCGCTCATAGGCCTGGATCCAGGCGCTGGTCTTCATGTCGCCCTTGCGCATCATGGGGCCGGCGCGCATGGCGGTGTGCATCTCGTCGCCGGTGCGGTCCAGGAAGCCGGTGTTGATGAAGGCCACGCGGTCGGCGGCGGCGGCAATGCAGGCCTTGAGGTTGACGCTGGTGCGGCGCTCCTCGTCCATGATGCCCAGCTTGACGGTGGCCTTGGGCAGGCCCAGCAGCTGCTCCACGCGGGTGAACAGCTCGCAGGCGAAGGCCACTTCGGCCGGGCCGTGCATCTTGGGCTTGACGATGTAGACCGAGCCCTTGCGGCTGTTCTTGATGCCGGCGGTGGCGTTGCCCTTCAGGTCATGCAGCGCGATGGTCGTGGTGATGACCGCGTCCATGATGCCCTCGGGGATCTCCTTCGCGCTTTCGCCCCACAGGATGGCCGGGTTGGTCATCAGGTGGCCGACATTGCGCACGAACAGCAGGCTGCGGCCGTGCAGGGCCACGTCCTCGCCCCGCGGGCCGGTGTACAGGCGATCGGGGTTCAGGCCGCGGGTGAAGGTCTTGCCACCCTTGCTGACCTCTTCGGTCAGCGTGCCCTTGAGGATGCCCAGCCAGTTGCCGTAGGCCAGCACCTTGTCCTGGGCGTCCACCACGGCCACCGAGTCTTCCAGGTCCAGGATGGTCGACAGCGCCGACTCGAGCACCAGGTCGCAGACACCGGCCGCGTCGCTGGCGCCAATGGTGGTGCTGCGGTCGATGCGCAGGTCCATGTGCAGGCCGTGGTGGCTCAGCAGCACGGCGCTGGGCTCGCCCATCTCGCCCTGGAAGCCGACGAACTGGGCCGGGTTCTTCAGGCCCACGGTCGTGCCGTTCTTCAGCGTCACGGCCAGTTGGTTGTCGACCACGCGGTAGGCGGTGGAATCGAGGTGCGAACCCTTCTTCAGCGGCACGCAGCGGTCCAGCACGTGGCGGGCGTATTCAATGACCTTGGCGCCGCGCACCGGGTTGTAGCCAGGGCCCTTGGTGGCGCCGTCGGTTTCCGGCAGCGCGTCGGTGCCGTACAGCGCGTCGTACAGGCTGCCCCAGCGGGCGTTGGCGGCGTTCAGCGCGTAGCGGGCGTTGGTGATAGGCACCACCAGCTGCGGGCCGGCCTGCAGGGCCAGCTCGGCGTCAACGTTCTTCGTCGTGGCCTTCACCTTGCCCGGCACCGGCACCAGGTAGCCGATCTTCTCGAGGAAGGCGCGGTACTTGCCCATGTTCTTGATCGGGCCGGGGTGCTTGGTGTGCCAGGCGTCCAGCTCGGCCTGCAGGCGATCGCGCTCGGCCAGCAGCGCGGCATTCTTGGGCGCCAGGTCGGCGACGATCTGGTCGAAGCCCTTCCAGAAGGCGGCGGCGTCGACGTCGGTGCCGGGGAGCACCTGCTCCTCGATGAAGCGGTGCAGCTCGGTGGCCACTTGCAGGCCGTGGACGGTGGTGCGTGCGGTCATGTCAAACCTCAAGGAAGGAACAGAAGAAAGGGAAGGAATCAATCCGGAAAGAAGGCCAGCACATCGCGCAGGCTGGTGCCGGTGCGGTGGGGGGTGGTGCCCAGGCGCTCCAGCGGCGCGCCGCTGCGGTTGACCCACAGCGTGGTGAAGCCGAACCAGGTGGCGCCGATCGCGTCCCAGCCATTGCTGGAGACAAACAGCAGCTCGCGCGCCGGCCCGCCCAGCGCGTCCACACCCACCTGGTAGGCGGCGGGGTCGGTCTTGTAGCGCCGCGTGGGGTGCACGCTCAGCACATGGTCCAGCAGGCCGCCCAGGCCGGCGCCCTTGACGGTGACGGCCAGCATCTCGGGGTCGCCGTTGCTGAGGATGGCAGTGGGAATGCCGCGCGCCTTCAGCGCCTGCAGCACGCCGTGGTTCTCGGGGAAGACCGACAGGTGGCGGTAGGCGTTGAGCAGGCGCAGCTCGGCCTCGGGCGACAGCGCCAGGCCCAGCCGCTCGGCCGAGTACAGCAGCGCCTCGCGGGTGATCTCCCAGAACGGGCGGTAGTGCTGCGGGCCGCTCATCGACACCAGACGGGTGTATTCGATCTGCTTGTCGCGCCACAGCTGGGCCAGCGCGTCGCCGCGGCCGGGGAACAGCTGGCCGGCCTCCAGGCCCACGCTGTAGACATCGAACAGCGTGCCGTAGGCGTCGAACAGCACGGCGCGGGGCGGGGGCCTCTTTTCCATGCTCGCAATTTATTCGATACTTGGCCAGCGATTAATACCCTGGAAAGTCATGGATTCATGACTTGAACGCAAAAGTCAGCCCCACCCATGCCCCGCCTCAAGCAGATCGAAACCTTCGTCGCCGTGGCCACCAAGGGCAGCCTGACCGCCGCCGCGCTGGCTGAGGGCGTGGCCCCGGCGGTGATCGGCCGACGCATGGACGCGCTGGAAGAGCGGCTGGGCGTGAAGCTGCTGCTGCGCACCACGCGGCGTGTCACCCTCACCCACGAGGGCAGCGCCTTTCTGGAAGACTGCCAGCGCCTGGTGGCCGACTTCAACAACGCCGAGGCCAGCGTGTCGGCTGGCGGCGTGAAAGCCAGTGGTCACTTACGGGTGACAGCGCCGGCCGGTTTCGGGCGCCGCCACGTGGCGCCGCTGGTGCCTTCCTTCCTGGCCCAGCACCCGGAGGTGAGCCTGTCGCTGAACCTGTCGGACCGGGTGGTGGACATCGTCAACGAGGGCTTTGATTGCGCGGTGCGGGTGGGCGACCTGCCCGATTCCAGCCTGGTGGGCGTGCGCCTGGCCGACAACCGCCGGCTGTGCGTGGCCACGCCCGAGTACCTGCGCGTGGCCGGCACGCCGCAGCACCCGTCCGAGCTGGGCCGACACCAGTGCCTGACGCTCAGCTCCGACGCCAGCCAGACCCGCGGTTGGGCCTTTCTGGTCGACGGCGCGGTCACCCACCTGCGCCCCGGCGGGCGGCTGGACTGCAGCGACGGCCAGGTGCTGCACGCCTGGTGCCTGCAGGGCCTGGGCATCGCCTGGCGCAGCACCTGGGAGGTCCAGGCCGACATCGCCGCCGGTCGCCTGATCAGCGTGCTGGACGATTACGCGGCGCCGCCCAACGGCATCTATGCGGTGTTCGCCAGCGCCCGCCACCTGCCGCTGCGGGTGCGGCTGTGGATCGACTTCATCAAGCACAGCTACGGCGACCCGGGCTACTGGAGCCGCTGAGCCGGCGGCCTGTCCCGTGTTCACGGGAATGGACAGCGGGGCCGGTCCGGCGTTCAATGCGCGGTCGCTTGCTCGGAAATCGCATGACCGAATCCACACCGAACGCCGCGCCGAACAACGGGCCTGAGGGGGCCCGCGGCGTCGACGAGCTGTTCGAGACCGCCTACCAGGACCTGCGCCGCATGGCGCGGGCGCGGCTGCACGGCGCCGGGCCGTCGCGGATGCTCGACACCACCGCGCTGGTGCACGAGTCCTACCTGCGCCTGGCCGGCAAGGACGCCGGCTTCCCGGACCGCGCCCGCTTCATGGCCTATGCGGGGCGGGTGATGCGCTCGGTGATCATCGACCTGGTGCGCGAGCGCCAGGCCGAGCGCCGCGGCGGCGACCTGGCGCAGGTCACGCTGTCCACCCAGCTGGGCGAGAACCTGCCCGCGGCCAGTGGCGAGGAGCAGATCCTGCGCGTCAACGAGGCGCTGGATGAACTGGCCAAGCTCGATCCGCGCATGGCCCGGGTGGTCGAGATGCGCTACTTCGGCGGCCTGACCGAGCCCGAGATCGCCGCGGCGCTGGATGTCAACGAGCGCACCGTGCGCCGCGACTGGCAGCAGGCCCGGCTGTTCCTGGCTGACGCGCTGCGCTGAAAGAGGGTGACCCCCTGAAGCTGGGGGGGTGTGAAGTGTCCGGAACGGCGGCCATCAGGCCGTCTTCTGAAGTGTCGGGAGTCGATTGTTTGCGACACCGCACCTACCCCACTTCAGGAGCTTCACCATGACCGTTTCGCGCAGCCTCACCGCCCGTTTCATCGCCGCCGCCCTGGCCCTGGGCATTGCCGGCCCCAGCCTGGCCGGCGTCTGCCAGGACATCACCTTCACCTTCAAGAACGACCACTACACGGGCGACGAGATCAAGGTCAAGAAGGTCAAGTACCGCGACACCACCGCCGCCACCAACAACACCGAGGACGTGATCGACATCACCTGCCAGTTCGGCAATACCTGCAGCACGCTGGGCGATGACCTGGGCTCGGTGGTCGAGGGCCGGCTGGGCCATGACCTGAGCAACGTGCAGTTCTACTACTCCTACCGCGAGGCCGACGGCCAGTGGAGCCTGCCGCAGTGGAGCAAGAAGTTCAAGCCGACCGACAAGGAATGCACCAACGGCCGCAACTACGGCACCTCGGCCTGGGCGATCACCGGCTGAGCGGCCGCCCCGGTTTCCGTTGGACTCGCTTCACCGCCCGCGGCCCCGCACCGCCGGGCGGTTTTTCGTTGTGGCGACAATCGCCGCATGCTGACCGAGGCCCTGATCGCCTATGTCCACCTGGCCGCGGTGCTGGCCCTGGTGGTGTTCTCCACCAGCCAGGCGGCGCTGCTGCGCGCTGAATGGCTCAATGCCGCCGTGCTGCAGCGGCTGTTGGTGGTGGACCGCATCTACCTGGGCTGCCTGGCCGCGCTGCTGCTCAGCGGCCTGCTGCGCATGACGCTGGGCGTCAAGGGCCTGGCCTGGTACGGCGCCCAGCCGCTGCTGTGGGCCAAGCTGCTGGGCCTGGCCCTGCTGGCCTGGGCCGCCGTGGCCCCGCACCGCGCCTACGCCCGCTGGGCCGCTGCCCCCGCCCTGCCCAGCGCCGACGAGGTGGCCCGTGTGCGCCGCCAGGTGATGCGCGCCTCGCACGCGATGCTGCTGATCCCGCTGCTCGCCGTGCTGCTGGCCCGCGGCCTGCTCACCACCTGACCCCCAGACACAACAAAGCCCGGCCAGAGACCGGGCTTCGATAGATCCAGGCAGGACCCCAATCCAGGTCCATGCGCGGATCCGGCTTTGCCGGTCCGCTGCATGAGCCCCCTTGGGGGGCCGAGACCGGACGTCAGTGGTCCTGAGGACCACTGGCGCCTGTCGAGGGGCCGGACCGCTGGTCCGGCGCGGCCTGCCAGGCGCGACCGGCAGGGAGCGTGGGGGCCTTACTTACCCAGGCAGTCCTTCATGAAGGCCTTGCGCTCATCGCCCTTGAGCGCCTTGGTCTTGGCGTCGGCGTTGCAGGTCTTCATCTTCTCTTGCTGGGCGGTGTGCTTGTCCTTGCGGGCCTTCAGGCACTCGGACAGGAAGGCCTTGCGCTCGTCGCCCTTCTTGTCGCCGGCCTGCTGATGGCATTCGCTCATCTTGTTGCGCTGGGCGGTCTGGGCAGCCGACGGGCCGGACGCGGGCGCGGCGCTCTGGGCAGCGGCGGTGAAGGCACAGGCGGCCAGCGCGATGGCGGTGAACAGATGCTTCATGGGGTCCTTCCTAGCAAGGTGTGCAGATGCGTGGTGGGTGAACCGGTCCCCGGTCACACTGGCCGGGGTACCTGGGTTCACAACGCAGGTTGCGCTTCCTCGGTGGACAACACAAGCCCCCGACGGGGGGATGCGTTGAATGCGACGCCCGGGTGTCGGCGCCCGGCTACAGGATGCGGCGCGGATGCGCCATCGCTTCGTGGGCGGCGTGCAGCCGGCGCACCAGCACCTTGATGAAGGCGCCGTCGAAGCGGTGGCGGGTCTCGGTGCTGAGCTCGGCCAGCGCATCGGGGGTGAACGAGATCGTCGTGCAGGGCTCGCTGACGATCACGTCGGCGGCGTGGCGACGCAGCTCGGGGCTGGGCGCCAGGTAGGCCATCTCGCCCACCGAGGTGCCGGCACCCAGGCGCGCCACGCGCTGGCCTTCACGGAAAACCTCGACCTCGCCCTGGGCGATGATGTGGAACTGCCGCCCCTGCTGGCCGCGCTTGTAGATGCGGTGGCCGTAGTGGAAGCGCTGCCAGCGCGCACGCCGCACCACCTCCCACAGCTGCACGTCGCCGAAGTCGGTGAAGAACTCCAGCCCGCGCAGCAGGTTGAAGCGCTCCGAGTCCATCACCTGCTGCAACCGGCCGCGCGGCACCTGGTGGTTGACGATCAGCGCCGAGAGCTGCTGCGCGAAGAGCTGCCAGTTGGCCGGCCGGTCCTCGCGCGACTTGGCCAGCGCGCCGCAGATCACCTGCGACAGCTCCTCGCCCACGCCGGCGCGGCAGCCGGTCAGCGGCTCGGGCGGCACATGGCAGATCAGGTTCA
The DNA here is from genome assembly GCF_018069845.1 of Ideonella alba. Taxonomy (NCBI): domain Bacteria; kingdom Pseudomonadati; phylum Pseudomonadota; class Betaproteobacteria; order Burkholderiales; family Sphaerotilaceae; genus Ideonella; species Ideonella alba. The sequence continues at coordinate 101,394 of NZ_JAGQDD010000018.1, read as the reverse complement.
GCAGCGCGCCCTGCGACTCGGCCTCGAAGGGCGGCCGGCCCGCCACCAGGTGGTAGAGCACCGCGCCCAGCGAATAGATGTCGGCGCGGCAGTCCAGCGTGGCGCCATCGAGCTGCTCGGGCGACATGTAGGCCAGCGAGCCCACGCGGTGCACCTGGGTGCGGTCGCTGGTCAGGTTCAGTGCGCTGCCGAAATCGGTGAGCTTGATGTCGGTCAGCTCGCCGGCTTCCTCGACGGTCAGGATGTTGGCCGGCTTGACGTCGCGGTGGATCACGCCCTGGCGCCACACGTAGTCCAGCGCCATCGCGCACTTGAAGCCGATTTCCACCACCTGCTCCAGCGGCAGCAGGCGGTCGGGCGCGCAGTGGCCGCGCAGCGTGTCGCCGGCCACGTACTCCATCACCAGGTAGGCGCGACCGTCGGGCTCCTCCACGGCATCGTAGAGCTGCACCACGTTCGGATGGTTCAGGCGGCCGACCAGCGCGGCCTCGGCGGCAAAGAAGTGGGCCGCGAAATGCTGCTCGGCGGCGCTGCGGCCAGCCAGGGCCAGGGTGCGCTTGATCGCCACCTCGCGCTGGTGGAACTCGTCCCAGGCCAGGAAGACCTCGCTGGTGGCGCCCTCGCCCAGCTTCTTGATCACCTTGTACTTGCCGATCATCCGCAGCGCACCCTCCCGGGCCTGCGGCACGGTGGATTCCAGATGGCGGGACAGATCAGAAAGGTCGGACACGGCGGCGGCAGGGCAGGCGGCAAGGCGGGCGCAGCCCGCCCCCGGTCCCGGGGTACGAACGGCGCTCCCATGGTGCCCGGGCCGCGCGGCGGCAAAGCGGCGAACAGCCGGGCGCCGACCCGCCAGATCGGGCGGGGCCCCCAACCGTAGAATCGGGCCCATGATCCAAGCCAAGGCAGAGCTCCAGGCCGCGCTGGCCGCCGCCGTCGCGCAGCTGGCCCCCGACGCCGCCCTCACCCCCGTCTTCGAATCCCCCAAGCAGGCCGCCCACGGCGACCTAGCGATCACCGCCGCCATGCAGCTGGCCAAGCCGCTGAAGGCCAACCCGCGGGCGCTGGCCGAGCAGCTGATCGCCGCGCTGAAGGCCCAGCCCGCGTTCGAGCGCTGGGTGGCGGCGCTGGAGATCGCCGGCCCGGGCTTCATCAACCTGCGCCTGAAGGACAGCGCCAAGCAGGCCGTCGTCGCCGAGGTGCTGGCCGCCGGCAGCGCCTTCGGCCGCCAGCCAGCCAACGGCCGCAAGCTGATGGTCGAGTTCGTCTCGGCCAACCCCACCGGGCCGCTGCACGTGGGCCACGCCCGCCAGGGCGCGCTGGGCGACAGCCTGTGCCACCTCTTCGAGACCCAGGGCTGGGACGTCACCCGCGAGTTCTACTACAACGACGCCGGCGTGCAGATCGCCACGCTGGCCACCTCCACCCAGTGCCGCATCCAGGGCCTCAAGCCCGGTGACGACGGCTGGCCCGAGAGCGCCTACAACGGCGACTACATCGCCGACATCGCCGCCGACTTCCTGGCCAAGAAGACGGTGACGGCCGACGACCGCGCCTTCACCGCCTCGGGCGACCCGGCTGATCTGGACGGCATCCGCCAGTTCGCCGTGGCCTACCTGCGCCACGAGCAGGACCTGGACCTGCAGGCCTTCGGCGTGCAGTTCGACAGCTACTTCCTGGAAAGCAGCCTCTACACCAGCGGCCGCGTCGAGCAGACGGTGCAGCGCCTGGTGGACGCCGGCAAGACCTACGAGAAGGACGGCGCGCTGTGGCTGCGCAGCACCGACGACGGTGACGACAAGGACCGCGTGATGCGCAAGTCCGACGGCTCGTTCACCTACTTCGTGCCCGACGTGGCCTACCACGTGACCAAGTGGGAGCGCGGCTTCAGCAAGGTCATCAACTGCCAGGGCACCGACCACCACGGCACCATCGCCCGGGTGCGCGCCGGCCTGCAGGGCGTGGGCGCGGGCATTCCCCAGGGCTACCCGGACTACGTGCTCAACACCATGGTGCGGGTGGTGCGCGACGGCGCCGAGGTGAAGATCAGCAAGCGCGCCGGCAGCTACGTCACGCTGCGCGACCTGATCGACTGGACCAGCAAGGACGCGGTGCGCTTCTTCCTGATCAGCCGCAAGGCCGACACCGAGTTCACGTTCGATGTGGACCTGGCCCTGAAGCAGAACGACGAGAACCCGGTCTTCTACGTGCAGTACGCGCACGCGCGCATCTGCTCGGTGCTGGCCCAGGCCGCCGACAAGGGCCTGACGCCCGAGGGCGCCGACCCGTCGCTGCTCACCGCCCCCACCGAGCTGGCGCTGATGCTCAAGCTGGCCGACTACCCCGGCATGCTCACCAGCGCCGCGCGCGACCTGGCCCCGCACGACGTGGCCTTCTACCTGCGCGACCTGGCTGCCGCCTTCCACAGCTACTACGCCGCCGAGCGCTTCCTGGTGGACGACGCGGCCCTGGCCCGCGCCCGCTTAGGCCTGCTGGCCGCCACCCGCCAGGTGCTGCGCAATGCGCTGGCGCTGCTGGGCGTGGGCGCCCCTGACCAAATGTCGCGCGACGCCGCGCCGGAGACCGCATGAACCGCACCCCCCCGGCCGGCGCCCAGCGCGGCGGCACCTTCGTCGGCATCATCATCGGCCTGCTGATCGGCCTGGGTCTGGCGCTGCTGGTGGCGCTGTACATCGCCAAGGTGCCGGTGCCCTTCGTCGAGAAGGTGCCGCACCGCACGCCCGAGCAGGACGCCGCCGAAATCGAGCGCAACCGCAACTGGGACCCGAACGCGCCGCTGGCCGGCAAGCAGGCCGGCAAGCCGGTGAACGACGCGGCGGCCCCGGCGGCCAGCGCCCCGGCCACGGCGCCGGCCGCGCCGGCCGTGGTGCCTGACAAGCGCGCTGCCGCGTCGGCGCCCAGCCCGACCGCCCCCGCGGCCGAGCCGGCCAAGCCGGGCCGCGACCCGGCCGCCATCCTCTCCGGCCAGAGCCCCGCGGGCACCGACGCGGCGTCCAAGGACCCGTTCGTCTACTTCGTGCAGGCCGGCGCCTATTCCAACGCCGACGATGCCGAACAGCAGCGCGCCCGCCTGGCCATGCAGGGCATGACCGCCAAGGTCACCGAGCGTGAGCAGGGCGGCCGCACCGTGCACCGCGTGCGCCTGGGCCCCTACGACACCCGCGCCGAGGCCGAGGCCCTGCAGGACCGCCTGAAGGCCGGCGGCGCAGAAGCCGTGCTGGTGCGCCTGGAGCGTCCGCACTGAGGCCGCCGGCGGGCACCGATTGAACTTCCGGTCATCGCCACGGTCGCACCAGGCGTTGACACCTCACTTTCCTTGGCAGCACACAGGACGAACGACATGCTGAACCGGCGCGAATTCACGGGGGCCCTGGTGGCCGTTGGCGGTGTGGCCACCACCAGCCTGGCCCAGGCCCAGGGCGGCCCGGTCGAGGGCACCCACTACATGCGCCTGGCCAGCCCGGTGCCGGTGTCGGTGCCCGGCAAGGTGGAGGTGCTGGAATTCTTCATGTACAGCTGCCCGCACTGCTTCCAGTTCGACCCGGCGCTGGAAGCCTGGGTCAAGAAGCAGCCCGCCGACGTGGCCTTCCGCCGCGTGCCGGTGGCCTTCCGCCCCAACCTGGAGATCCACCAGCGCCTGTACTACGCGCTGGAGGCGCTGGGCCAGCTGGAAGCGCTGCACACCAAGGCCTTCAACAGCATCCACGTCGAGCACAAGATGCTGCTCAAGGACGAGGACGTGGCCGCCTGGGGCGCCGCCAACGGTCTGGACGGCGCCAAGCTGCTCGACACCATGAAGTCCTTCTCGGTGGCCGGCAAGGTGCGCGCCGCCAAGCAGACCATGGAGGCCTACCGCGTCGACGGCGTGCCGATGCTGGCCATCCAGGGCCGCTGGACCACCTCGGGCTCGACCGCCGGCACCCACGAGAAGGCGCTGGCCGTGGCCGACTACCTGGTCGCGCAAGCCCGGAAGACCAAGACCTGACCCCCTGGGCTGGCCGCTGCGCGGCGTCACCCCTCCGCCGGGGCCCGGTGCACGCCGTGCGACGCCCGCGCTGAGCCCCAGGCTGGCGCACTGACCCCGCTGGGGCTGTCTTTTTCGTGCCAACGGGCTGGCGCTCGGGTGCCGGGGCCGTAGAATGGTCTGCAATTTCCGTGCCGCAGCCATGTCCCGCCGCCCTCCCCTCTGTCTGATCGCCGCGCTGGCGCTGCTGGCCTGCGTGCCGGCCCGGGCCGAGCGGGCCGACCGGACCAAGCCGCTGGTGGTGGAGAGCGACGGCAAGAAGGCCGCCTCGGTGGACCTGAGCAAGCGCACCACCACCGTCGTCGGTAACGTGGTGATCACCCAGGGCACGCTGCAGATCAAGGCCGACAAGGTGGACGTGCGCGAAGACGCGCCCGGCCGCTTCAGCGCCACCGCGCTGGGCAGCGCCGCCCAGCCCGCCACCTTCCGCCAGAAGCGCGACCGGGTGGACGAGGTCATCGAGGCCCAGGCGCTGCGCATCGAGTACGACGGCGGCGCCGACCGCATCCGCCTGGTCGGTGAGGCCCGCATGCGCATCCTGCGCGCCGGCCAGCCGGCCGACGAGGCCACCGCGGCCGTGATCGTCTACGACCAGCCGGCCGACACGCTCACCTTCGAGGGCGGCAGCCCCGGCAGCACCGCGGCGTCCAGCCGCCCGCGCCTGGTGTTCGTGCCACGCGCCGACAACCCCGAGGCCCCGCGTTGACCACGGTCGCTCCGGTCATGGCGGCCGCCGCTGCCAGCGTCAGCCGTCTGGAGGCCACCGGCCTGCGCAAGGCCTACGGCGCGCGGGTGGTGGTCAAGGACGTGCACCTGTCGGTGGGCGCCGGCGAGGTGATCGGCCTGCTCGGCCCCAACGGCGCCGGCAAGACCACCACCTTCTACATGGTGGTCGGCCTGCTGCGCTGCGATGCCGGCGAGATCCACATCGACGGCGAGCCGGTGCACCGCAAGCCGATCCACCAGCGCTCGCGCATGGGCCTGTCCTACCTGCCGCAGGAGGCCTCGATCTTCCGCAAGCTGACGGTGGACGAGAACATCCGCGCGGTGCTGGAGCTGCAGTACGGCGCCGACGGCAAGCCGCTGTCGGACAGCGAGATCCAGTCGCGCCTGGACGGCCTGCTGAACGACCTGAGCCTGACCAGCCTGCGCGACTCGCCGGCCCCGGCGCTGTCGGGCGGCGAGCGCCGCCGCGTGGAGATCGCCCGCGCGCTGGCCACGCAGCCGCGCTTCATCCTGCTGGACGAGCCCTTCGCCGGGGTCGATCCGATCGCGGTGATCGAGATCCAGCGCATCATCCAGTTCCTCAAGGCCCGTGGCATCGGCGTGCTGATCACCGACCACAACGTCCGCGAGACCCTGGGCATCTGCGACCGCGCCTACATCATCAGCGCCGGCACCGTGCTGGCCGAGGGCACGCCCGCCCACATCGTCGAGAACCCGGACGTGCGCCGGGTCTACCTTGGCGAGCACTTCAGAATGTGACCATGACGGCCCTGCTGTATTCCCTGCCCGTCATCCCGGCTGAGCGGCGAGCGCGATGAAACCGACCCTGCAGGTCCGCCTCTCGCAGCACCTGGCGCTGACGCCCCAGCTGCAGCAGTCGATCCGCCTGCTGCAGCTGTCCACGCTGGAGCTGCACCAGGAGGTCGAGCAGATGCTCGACCAGAACCCCTTCCTCGAAACCGAGGACGAAGGGCCCGGCTTCGAATTCACCTCGGTGGACCGCGCCAGCAGCACCAGCCAGCGCGAAGAGGCCGACAGCGCCGGCGCCTCGGTGGGTGAAGGCGGCGACGAGTCCGCCGGGGTGGACAGCGCCGACTTCGGCACCACCGAGCGCGACGACTGGGAAAACGGCACCGAGCGCGACGACTTCGACGGCATCCGCGAAACCCCCGGCACCGGCAGCGGCCAGGGCAACGACGACGACTTCGAGCCGCAGGAGCGCAGCGTCAGCGGCCCCACGCTGCAGGAGCACCTGCGCCAGCAGCTGCTGGGCATGCGCCTGTCGCCGCAGGACGCCGCCGCAGTGCATGTGCTGATCGAGTCGCTCGACGAGGACGGCTACCTGGATGGCACGCTGGAGGACATCGCCGAGCGCGTGGCCGACAGCCTGGGCCTGGGTGACCTGGACGACCGCGACGAGCTGCTGGACCAGCTGCGCTGCGGCCTGGCCTGGCTGCAGAGCATGGAGCCCGCCGGCGTGGGCGCTGCCAACCTGGGCGACTGCCTGTGCCTGCAGCTGCGCCACCGCCCCGCGGGCCCGGCGCGCGACTGCGCGATGGCCATCGCCCGCAGCCACCTCGAGCTGCTCGCCCGGCGCGACCTGAAGAAGCTGGCCAGCGCCACCGGCGCCGACGAGCCCACCGTCAAGGCCGCGCAGGCGCTGATCGTGGCCTGCGAGCCCAAGCCCGGCCGGCCCTTCTCGCCGGCCGAGAGCCTGATCGTGGTGCCCGATGTGATCGTCGTGAAGAGCGGCCGCAACTGGAAGGTCACGCTCAACCCCGACGTGATGCCCAAGCTGCGCGTCAGCGAGCTCTACGCCCAGGCCATCCGCGGCCAGCGCGGCGGCGGCAACCTGTCGGCGCGGCTGCAGGAAGCACGCTGGTTCATCCGCAACATCCAGCAGCGCTTCGACACCATCCAGCGCGTCAGCCAGGCCATCGTCGAGCGCCAGAAGGCCTTCTTCACGCACGGCGAGATCGCGATGAAGCCGCTGGTGCTGCGCGAGATCGCCGACGAGCTGGGCCTGCACGAATCCACCATCTCCCGCGTGACCACCGCCAAGTACATGGCCACGCCCTTTGGCACCTTCGAGCTGAAGTACTTCTTCGGCTCCAGCCTGAACACCGACGCCGGTGGCAACGCCAGCTCCACCGCGGTGCGGGCGCTGATCAAGCAGTTCGTCGCCGCCGAGGACATCAAGAAGCCGCTGTCCGACAGCCAGATCGCCGACATGCTGGAAGAGCAGGGCATCCAGGTGGCGCGCCGCACCGTGGCCAAGTACCGTGAAGCCTTGAAGATTGCGCCGGCCAACCTGCGCAAAGCCATGTGAACACCCCCCGCCGCGTCACCCGCAGCGACGCGCCGGCCGCCGCCCTCGGCCCCGGCGTGATGTTCCTGCCCTGCGCCGCCGGGGTGGAGCCGCTGCTGGCCGATGAATGCGCGCGTTTGCTGCCCGAGGGCACGAATGTGGAGGCCAGCCGCGGCGGCGTCTTCGTCGATGGCACGCCTGAGGACGCGCTGCGCCTGAACCTGGGCAGCCGCCTGGCCCAGCGCGTGCTGTGGCAGGTGGCCGGCGGCGTCTACCGCGACGAGCGTGATCTGTACGACCTGGCCCGCCAGGTCGACTGGACCCGCTGGATCACCCCCGCGCAGACGCTGCGCGTGGACACCAGCGCCTGGCGCAGCCCGCTGCACAGCCTGAACTTCGCCGGCCTGAAGATCAAGGACGCGGTGTGTGACGCGCTGCGCGACGCCACCGGCGAGCGCCCCAGCGTCGACACCCGCTTCCCCGACCTGTCGCTGGTGCTGCACCTGGGCCCCGAGCATGCGCAGCTGAGCGTGGACCTGTCCGGCGAAGCCCTGTTCAAGCGCGGCTGGCGCGAGGCCAAGGGCGAAGCCCCGCTCAAGGAGACGCTGGCCGCCGCCATGCTGGCCGCCGCCGGCTGGCAAGGCCGCGAACAGGACGGCCCGCTGCTCGACCCCTGCTGCGGCGCCGGCACCATCGCCATCGAGGCCGCGCAGATCGCCTGCGGCATCGCCCCCGGCGGGCAGCGCCGCTTCGCGTTCGAGAAGCTGCTGCCCTTCAAGCCGCTGCTGGGCACCTGGGGCCAGATGAAGCGCGCCGCCGAGGCCGCCGTCCACGCGCCCGCGGTGAAGATCTACGCCGGCGACGTGAGCTTTCGCATGACCGACTTCGCCACCCGCAACGCCGAGCGCGCCGGGGTGGCCCACGCCATCGAGTTCAAGACCGCCGACGCGCTGCAGCGCCCCGCCCCCGCCGAGGCCGGCACCATCGTGATGAACCCCCCCTATGGCGAGCGTATTGCGCCCAAGGGTTCCGGCCAGGGCACCGGCGGCGTGCGCGGCGAGGTGATGGGCGAGCGCTTCGAAGGCGCCGCCGACGCCGGCGAGTTCTACGCCCGCCTGGCCGCCCACTGGAAGAAGGCCTACACCGGCTGGACCGCCTGGGTCCTCACCCCCGAGGCCAAGACCCCCAGCCTGATGCGCCTGAAGGAAAGCCGCCGCGTGCCGATGTGGAACGGTCCGATCGAGTGCCGGATGTTCCGGTTTGATCTGGTGGCGGGGTCGATGCGCAAGGATGCGGCAGGTTGAAGCTCAGCGCTTGACCACCGGCCTGCCCGTGAGTGTGGCCAGATAGCGCGAGACGCGGTCGTGCTGAGCCGTCATGCGCTCGGCCATGCCCTTTTGCGGCGTGGCCAGCAGGCGGTCCATCGACGCCGAGGTGATCGTGGCCACCGCCACCGGCGGCACCACGCTGCGGTCGACGTAGACCTCGTACTCGTAGCCGCCAATGGTGGCGATGTGGTCCACGGTCGCGGTGCGTGCTGCGACGGCTTCGCTCAGGGCCCGACGGGCCAGATCCGACGGTTCCTGGGCGCACACGGCGGCGGACAGGGACCAGGCCATCACGGCGCTCAACCATCGTGTCACGAGGTGCCGCCTGTCTGTGCCGGCTTCAGGCCGCGGCCGCCCCGGCCGCCTGCCGCAGCGCCTGCGCAAACACTTCGGGCGGCTGCCCGCCGCTGACCAGGTACTGGCGGTTGATCACCACCGCGGGCACCGAGTGGATGCCGGCCTGCTGCCACAGCGCCTGCTCCTGGCGCACCTCGGCGGCGTAGCGCTGCGGATCGTCGATCACTGCGGCGGCCTCGGCGGCGTCCAGCCCGGCCTCGGCCGCGGCGGCGCGCAGCACCGCCGGGTCGGCCGGGTTCAGGCCGTCGCGGTGGTAGGCCAGCAGCAGCGCCTGCTTCAGCGCCTTCTGTTCGGTCTCACCCACGGTGCCGGCCCAGTGCAGCAGGCGGTGGCCGTCGAAGGTGTTCCAGATGCGGGTGCGGTTGGCGGTGCGCATCGGAAAGCCCAGCGCTTCGGCGCGCTGCTGGATCATCTGCGCGGCGCCGGCCAGTTCCTCGCGGCTGCGGCCGTACTTGCGTGACAGGTGCCCGGCGATCTCCTCGCCCTCGGGCGGCATCTGCGGGTTCAGCTCGAAGGGCTGGAAGCGCAGCGATACCGGGCCGATCTCGGGGCCTACCTGGGCCAGCGCCTGCTCCAGCGAGGCCAGGCCGATCGCGCACCAGGGGCACACGATGTCGGAGACGAACTCGATCTGCATCATGGCCCTAGTCTAGGTCCATGGCGCGCTCACTTATGATCGACGGCACATCGACCTGACAAACAACAGGGGGAGACATGATGCGATGGACAGGATGGCGCGCGGCGCGCCGGGCAGGGGTGACTGTGCTCTGCGCAGTCCTGGTGGCCTGCGGAGGCGGTGGCGGTGGAGGCGGTGGCTCGGATCCTGTGACGCCGCCAGGCGACACGACCAGTGGCCTGCTGCCCACTGCGCCGGCGGTCGGCGCGACCCTGCATGTCGACGCCACCGTCCTGCGCCCGCTGCGCGACGGCACGGTCAGCGTCTACCGGGGCCGCACGATCAACTCGGGCGCGACCACCGAGTACGACAACACCGTCACGCAAAGCGTCAGCGGCACGCGTCTGCTGGACCAGGCCAGCAATGACCTGGGCCAGGGGCCGGCCACGGCCGATCCGGTCGTCGTGGCCAACGGCCGGGTCACGATGAACACCAGCATGCCCTGGACCGACGGCGGCCCGCAGAACCCCTTCGAGCTGGTGCTGCTGAGCTCACCGGTGCGGCTTGGCGAGCGGCATGTTGCCATCGACAAGCGCTACACCGACGTGGGCACCGATCTGGATGGCGACAAGCTGAATGACCAGATGGATGTGGCCATCTGGACCCTGGTGAAGTCCGAGGACACGATCGATCTGCCGCAGCGCAGCGACGTCAAGGCCGTGCGTGTGGACACCGAGATCCGGCTGCGTGCCCGCTACAGCAGCGACGGCTCGACCAGCGATGTCGTCTCGGCCACGGTCTCCGAGTGGTACGCACCGGGACTGGGTCTGGTCCGGCGAACGCTCGATCTGCCCGGCTCCATCCCCCGCGCCCAGGCCGAGGAGGTGCTGGTGACGATGGATGCGCTCGACACCGGCCTGGGTTACACGCCGCTGCAGGTCCAGGTTGGCGCCAGCGGCTCGCCGGTGGCGGGACAGACCCTGCCCGAGCCCCGCGCCGCGGCAGCCTGGGACAGCCACGCGGTGGTGGCCACCAGCATCCCGGGCCGCAGGGCGTCAGAAGGTCTGGCCTTCAGCCAGCTCGATGCGCGCGGACAGGTGATCAAGACCGCGGTGTTCCGCAGCCAGGACATCCTGGAGCCCGGCAACGCCGTCGTCGACGTTCAGCTGCTGGCCACGCCCGATGCCCTGCTGACCGTGCTCTCCTCCAGCCGCGGCAGCCGCCTGCTGAGGCTGGACACCACCGGGCAGACGCGGCTGGATGCCGGCAGCGTGGCGCTGGTCAGTGGTCCGCTGGAAGCGGACTACGACAGGGTCCTGACCACCGCAACCGTGGTGGGCAACACGCTGTGGTTGGCCTGGATCGCCCCAGACGGTCAGAACAGTCAGTTTGAAGACCTCTACACCCAGTTCATGCGTGCGTTCGATCTGCGTGGGGTCCCGCTGGGGCCGGTGCTGCGGGTGGCCACCAGCACCAACCCGCTGGGCTGGCGCGCCCGGCGTCTGGACGCCGCGCCAGAGGCGGGCGTGCTGAGCTTTGCCGAGGTGGAGGCCAGCAGCGACGCCTGGCAACTGGCCCAGGCCCGGCCGACCGATCAGACGCTGGCGCCCCTGGTCAGCCTCCGTCCGCTGCCGGGCACCAACGGCGTCTGCGGAACCGCGGGCCCCTACAGCGGCCGTATGCAGGTCCAGGCCCTGGGCAGCACCTCCTTGCTGCTGTGCCAGACCTCGTTCAATCACCTGGGCCTGGCTGACCTGGGCAGCCAGCTCACCGTGCCGCGCGACGGCTCGGGCCGCCTGAGTGCGAGCTCGCTGCTGGGTGCGGATTGGACAGCCCGGGGCGCCCTGGTGGACCTGGGCGCCAGCGCGCAGACCCTGGCCCTCGGCGCTGAGCAGTCCGGACGCCTGTTCAGCTGGGACACCCAGGACAGCCGCTTCTACCGGCTGGCCGAGTTGCCGCTGGTGGCGGGCCAGACCGACGCCGCGCATGTGCGCACGCTGGCCCGCTGGTCGTCGCTGGGCGCCGGGCCAGCGTATCTGATGCCCATGGGCAACCGGGTGCTGGTGATCAACCGCCAGACCGATGGGACCCTGAGCACCCACATCGCCTGGCGCTGACCCCGGGGTGGCCTCACCAGGCCGATCGCAGCCGCGCCCGCAGGTCCAGCGGCGGCCTGGTGGGCGGGCCCTTGGCGGCCTCTGCCGCTGCCTCGGCCGCACGGGCGCGGCGCGCTGGTGAATCGGCCTCGAACAGCGGCAGCAGCGCCTCCGGGATGAAGCGCGTGCGGCCGCCGTACAGGTGGCGCTCGCCCATCGCCCGCTGCTGGGTGACATAGAAGCGCTGCGGCACGATCAGCTGCAGGTGGCGCTTGGCGCGGGTCATGCCCACGTAGAGCAGGCGGCGCTCTTCCTCCAGCTGCTGGGCGCTGCCGGTGGACAGGTCGGACGGCAGGCAGCCGTCGACCATATTCAGCAGGTACACCGCCTGCCACTCCTGGCCCTTGGCCGAGTGCAGCGTGGAGAGGATCAGGTAGTCCTCGTCCTTCAGCGGCGGGCCGCTTTCGTCGCTGGTGGCTTCGGGTGGGTCCAGTGTCAGCTCCGTCACGAAGCGCTCGCGGCTGGCGTGGCCGGCGGCCAGCTGCAGCAGTTGCTGCAGGTCCAGCGCGCGCACCGCGGCGTCTTCCTCGTGCAGGCGCTCGAGCTGCGGCAGGTACCAGTCGATCGCCAGCGCCAGTTCGTCGGGCCAGCCGCGCTGGCCGCTGCGCAGGGTCTGGCACAGCGTGGCGAAGGCGGCCAGGTCGGCACGCGCGGCGCTGGGCACGCGCGCGGCGGCCAGGGCGGCCCAGGGTTCGGGTGAAGCGTCCATCGCGTCCAGCAGCGCCGCGGCGCGGCCCGGGCCGATGCCGGGCAGCAGCGTCAGCAGCCGAAAGCCCGCCAGCCGGCTGCGCGGGTTGTCGATCCAGCGCAGCAGCGCCAGCAGGTCCTTGACGTGGGCCGCCTCCAGAAACTTCAGGCCGCCGAACTTGACGAAGGGGATGCGCCGGCGCGCCAGCTCCAGCTCGAGGGCGGCGCTGTGGCTGCCGGTGCGAAACAGCACCGCCTGGCTCTTGAGCTTCAGGCCGCCTTCGCGCAGGCGCAGCACCTCGTCGGCCACCCAGCGGGCCTGCGCGGCTTCGTCGTCCACCGCCACCAGCAGTGGCTTTTCGCTGCTGGCGCGGGTGCTGAAGAGCGTCTTGGCGAAACGCTCGGGGGCGAGCGCGATCACCGCGTTGCTGGCGTCCAGCAGCGGCTGGGTGCTGCGGTAGTTCTCGGCCAGCGTCACCACCTGCGCGGGCGGCGTGAAGCGGGCGGGGAAGTCCAGGATGTTGCGCACCTCGGCGGCGCGGAAGCCGTAGATCGCCTGCGCGTCATCGCCCACCACCGTCAGGCCCTGGCCCTGCGGCTTGAGGGCGCGCAGGATGGCTTCCTGCAGCCGGTTGGTGTCCTGGTACTCGTCGACCAGCACATGCGTGAAGCGCGCCTCCAGCGCGGCGGCGATCTCGGGGCTGGCCTGCAGCATCTCCAGCCACCACAGCAGCAGGTCGTCGTAGTCCAGCGTCTGCTGGTCCAGCTTGGCGGCGACATAGGCGCCAAACAGGCGGCGCAGCGCGGCCTCGTGCGCCACGCACCAGGGCCAGTGTTCGCGCAGCAGCGCGTCCAGCGGCTCGCGGCTGTTCACCGCGCGCGAGTAGATCGCCAGGCAGGTGCCCTTCAGCGGAAAACGCTCGGTCGTGTGGTCGGCCACGCCGGTCTGCTGGCGGCACTGGCCCATCAGGTCCTCGGCGTCACCGCGGTCGATGATGCTGAAGGTCGGCGGCAGGCCGATGGCGTCGGCGTGCTCACGCAGCAGCCGCGCGCCGATGCCGTGGAAGGTGCCGGCCCAGGGCAGCAGCGGGGCGCGCGCGGTGGGCGGCAGGCCCAGCGCCTGGTGCAGCAGGCGGCCGGCGCGCCGGGCCAGTTCCTGCGCGGCGCGGCGCGAGAAGCTCAGCAGCAGGATGCGCTGCGGATCGGCCCCGTCCTGCACCAGCCGCGCCAGGCGCGCGGCCAGCGTCATCGTCTTGCCCGAGCCGGCGCCGGCGATCACCAGCAGCGGTGCGTCGCCGTGGTCCACGGCAGCCTGCTGGGCGGGGTTCAGGGCGGGAGTGCTGGCCGACATCGGTGGACAGCATACTGGATACATCCACAGCCCGCACAGCCCCTGACGGGCGCCCGCCAACCGGGCGGCTATGCTGCGCGGGCTGTCGCACGGACGCGGCGAATGTCGTCTGTCTCCTGGCACGCCCCCCTGGCCATGGCCCCACCCGGCATTCCGCGCTGATGATCGATCCTCCGCACTGGCAGCGCCTGTCCGCCCTGCTGGATGAGGCGCTGGACCTGCCCGAGGACCAGCGCGCCGCCTGGCTGGACGCACTGTGCGCCCGTGAGCCCGGCCTGGCCGACGCGCTGCGCAGCCTGTTCCAGGGCCTGCGCACCCAGCCCGATTCGGCCCCTGCCGCCGCCTTCCAGCAGTGGCTGGCGCCCGCGCTGGCAGAACCCCAGCTGTCCACCCAGCCGGGCCAGACCCTGGGCCCCTGGCGGCTGGAGGAGAAGATCGGCGAAGGCGGCATGGGCCAGGTCTGGCGCGCCACGCGCGTGGACGGCCTGTACCAGGGCGCGGCGGCGATCAAGCTGCTGCGCAGCGACCGCGCCGGCCCCGGCCTGAGCGCCCGCTTCGCCCGCGAACGCCATGCACTGGCCCGGCTGAACCACCCCGCCATCGCCCGGCTGCTGGATGCCGGCGAGGCCCAGGGCCAGGTCTACCTGGTGCTGGAGCTGGTGCCGGGCCGCACGCTGAGCGACTGGGTGCGCCAGCATCGCCCGTCGCTGGCCCAGCGCGTGGCCCTGCTGGGGCGCATCGCCGAGGCGGTGGAGGCCGCGCATGCGCAGCTGATCGTGCACCGCGACCTGAAGCCCGGCAACGTGATGATCACCGACGAAGGCCAGCCCAAGCTGCTGGACTTCGGCATCGCCGCCCTGCTGGACGATCCCGCCGAGCCGGGCGAGCTCACGCGCAGCACCGGCCGCGGCCTGACCGTGGGCTACGCCGCGCCCGAGCAGATCATCGGCCTGTCGGTGGGGGTCGCGGCCGATGTGTTCTCGCTGGGCGTGATCCTGTTCGAGCTGGTCACCGGGGCCCTGCCCTTCAGCCAGCGCCGCCAGCCGCGCCCGGTGATGGAGATGGCGGTGCTGGAAGACCCGCCGCACCGCCTGGGCGCCGTGACGCCCGACCCCGAAGGCCCGGGCGCCGCACCCGATGGCTGGCGGGCCAATGGCGATCTGGCCGCGGTGATCGACAAGGCGCTGCGCAAGGACCCGGCGGAGCGCTACACCGGCGTGCGGGCGCTGATCGACGACCTGGACCACTGGGCCGCGCACCGCCCGGTCAGCGCGCGCCGCGGCCACTGGCGCCACCGCAGCGGCCTGTGGCTGCGCCGCCATGCGCTGCTGGCGGCCAGCGTGGGCCCGGTCGGCCTGTCGCTGGCGCTGGGCCTGGGTCTGAGCCTGTGGCAATGGCAGCGCGCCGAGCAAGCCGCCGCCCTGGCCCGCACCCGCGAGGCGCAGAGCCAGCAGCTGAGCAGCTTCATGCTGGGCGAGCTGGCCGACCGCCTGCGCCCGCTGGGCCGGCTGGACATCCTGGCCGGCCTGGGCGAGCGCAGCCTGACCGTGCTGGCCGAACAGCCCGGCGCCGACGAGGCCCCACTGGACCGCCTGCACCGCGCACAGGCGCTGCTGGTGCTGGGCGAGGTCGACAGCAGCCGCGGCCGCGGCCAGACGGCCACCGCCGTGGCCGCGCTGCAGGCCGCCGAGGACCTGCTGCGGCCGCTGGACGGCGCCGCCGGCGTGCCCGCCGACGACTGGTTCGCCACGCTGGGCGCGGTGCATTTCTGGCGCGGCCAGATCGCCTTCGACCAGGGCGACCTGGGCCCCGCGGCGGCGCAGCTGGAGCGCTACCGCGCGCTGTCGCAGCGCTGGCTGGACCAGCGGCCCGGCGCCGCCAGCGCGGCGCAGGAACTGGCCTACGCCCACGCCAGCCTGGCCGCGGTGCAGCTGCAGCGCGGCCAGTGGGGGCCGGCGCGGCAGTCCTTCGAGGCCGTGCTGGCCGACAAGCGCCGACGCCTGGCCGCGGCGCCCACCGACGCGGCAGCCCGCGTGGCCGTGGCCAACGGCCTGCTGCAGCTGGCCGATGTGCTGCATGTGCAAGGCCTGGAGCAGGACAGCCTGGCGCTGCTGGACGAGGCCCGCGCGCTGCTCGACGCGCTGCAGCGCCAGCAGACCGGCCAGGCCAGCTGGATCGCCGACCTGGCGCGCGTCGAGCAGGCCCGCGCCGCCCGCCTGGCCGACCTGGGCCGCCACGACGAAGCCCGCCGCAGCGCCGCCGAGGCGCGCCGCGCCTCGCAGCAGGTGCTGGCGGCCTCGCCCAGCGCCGCGCGCTGGCGCCTGGAAGCGCTGTGGGGCGACACCCAGCACCTGCTGCAGGCACCGCCCGACGCCGCCACCCACGCCGCCCGCCAGGCGCTGCTGGCCGACTGGCCGGCGCTGGACTCGGACGAGCCGCTGGCCCAGGCGCTGCAGGCGCGGCGCGCGCTGCTGGAGGCCGACACCGCGCTGGCGCAACGCGACACCCCCACCGCCCAGCGCCTGATCGACCAGGCCGAGTCGCGGCTGACGCCGCTGCTGGCGCGCCAGCCGCTGAAGTGGCAGTGGTCCGACACTCTGGCCCACGCCCAGCTGCGCCGGCTGCGCGCGGACCCCTCGGCGGCGTCCTGCGCCGCCGCCGCCGCGCGCCTGCAGCCCGCGGTCGAGAGCGGCCAGGCCGGCATCGTGCTCGAGGCCTGGCTGTCGGCCCAGGCCTGCGCGCAGGCGCGACCGATCGCCGCGGCCGACCTGCAACGCCTGCGGGCCGGCGGCTACCAGCCCCGCCGTCTTCCCTGACACCCTTCACCGTGACCTGACCAGGAGAGCCCATGACCCCCGACCCCGCACCGAGCGCCGCCCCCGACGGCTCGTTCCGCACCATCACCTACAGCGTCGTGCCGCTGGTCACGCCGGACGACGCGGTGATGCAGCGCTGCGCCTACTTCCACATCCAGGACCAGGTCTGGCAGCCGGTGGCGCCGCAGGACCTGACCACCGCTTATGGCTCGGACTTCGTCTGCCTGGAGCAACCGCGCGGGCGCGACCTGCCCGATGGCCTGCTGGGCCCGGAGCGCTACGACCACGAGGCCACGCTGTTCGCCGCCGTGGCCAAGACGCTGACCACCTCCAAGGGTCTGCCCAACACCTTCCTGGCCAGCGAGCTCGACGGCCGGCCCCGGGTGGTGATGCCGGTGGCGCCGGGCAGCACGCGCGGCGTGATCCTGCTGTTCGTGCGCCACCGCGGCGACCAGGTGCTGGGCCTGGTGCCCACGCGCGACCCGGAGATCAAGGGCACGCTCTGAGAGGCTGAGAGTCCGGCCCGGGCGCTGAAGCGCCGGTTCAAGACCCGGCGCAGCGGTTCGTCGGGCAACTGCGGCTATGCTCGCGGCCCGATGCCGCTGCCCACCGCCCCCTGCCACCCACCGCGCCTGCGCCGCCGCCACTGGCTGGCGGCCGGCCTGGGCGCCAGCGTGGGCGCCGTGCTGCCGTCGCTGGTGCGCGCCGACGACGGCCCGCTGCCGCAGCCCTGGGCCCCCCACCGCCCGGTGCCCGCGCCGCTGGTGCTGCCCGGCCACGGCGGCCCGGGGCTGGACCTGGCCGCGCTGCGCGGTCAGCCCGTGCTGCTGAACTTCTGGGCCAGCTGGTGCGAGCCCTGCCGCAGCGAGATGCCCTCGCTGGAGCTGCTGGCCGCGCGCCACGAGGCCGAGGGCCTGCGCATCTGGCTGATCAACTTCCGAGAAACCCCGGCGGCGATCGACCGCTTCCTGGCCCTGCTGCCGGTGGACCTGCCAATCGCCCGCGACGCCGACGGCGCCGCTGCCCGCGCCTGGGCAGCCCGGGTGTTCCCGACCACGGTGCTGATCGGCCGCGATGGCCGGCCGGTGTGCACCTGGACCGGCGAGGTCGACTGGACCGCGCCGTCCGCGCGCGCGCGCTTCGCCGCGCTGCTCAAACGCTGAATCGTCCCTTCTGGAGCCTGTGATGACCCTGCTCACCCGCCGCACCCTTCTGGCCACCGCGGCCGCCGTCCCCTGCCTGGCCGGCGCGCAACCCGCCGAGCGCCGCTTCGCGCCGCAGCCCGGCGACTGGCGGAGCTTCGACCTGACCCTGGACGTGGAGGTGCCCGTCGCCAAGGGCACGACGAAGCTGTGGCTGCCGCTGCCCGACCTGGACACGCCCTGGCAGCAGACCGACGGCCACCGCTTCAGCGGCAACGCCGGCCAGCTGCGCCTGGTGGCCGATGCACCGCGCGGCGTGCGCATGCTGCACGCCGAGTTCGCGCCCGGCGTGGAGCGGCCGCGCGTGAGCGTCACCTCGCGCGTGCGCACCCGCAGCCGTGCGGTGGACTGGTCGGCCCGCAGCGCCGCGAAGGAAGACCCGGCCGTGCTGCGCGGCGCGCTGGCCGCCACTGAACTGCTACCGCTGGACGGCATCGTCAAGACCACTGCCCAGGAAGCCACCCGAGGCGCGCGCAGCGACCTGGACAAGGTGCGCGGCATCTACCAGTGGGTGGTGGCCCACGCCTACCGCGAACCCAAGACCCGCGGCTGCGGCACCGGCGACATCAAGAGCATGCTGGAGAGCGGCAACCTGGGCGGCAAGTGCGCCGACCTGAACGCCATCTTCGTCGGCCTGTGCCGCGCCAGCGGCGTGCCGGCGCGGGATGTCTACGGCCTGCGCGTCGCGCCCTCGGCCTTCGGCTACAAGGAGCTGGGCGCCAATTCAGCGTCGCTCAAGGGCGCGCAGCACTGCCGCGCCGAGGTCTTCCTGGCCGGCCACGGCTGGGTGGCGATGGACCCGGCCGACGTGCTGAAGGTGATGCGCCAGGAAACGCCCGAGTGGATCAAGGACCCGGCGCACGCCGTGGCCGCGCCGGTGATGGCGGGCCTGTTCGGCAGCTGGGAAGGCAACTGGGTGGGCTACAACACCGCCCACGACCTGCGCCTGCCCGGCCGCACCGAGCAGGGCACGCTGCCCTTCTTCATGTACCCGCAGGGCGAGAACGCCGAAGGCCGCTTCGACGACCTGGCGCCCGACGCCTTCCGCTACACGATCGCCGCGACCGAAATCAAAGCCTGACCGCGGCTGATCAGGGCTGGGCGCAGGCCAGCGCACGGCCGCTCCGAAGCGGCCTGCGCACCCCCGGCGGGGGGTGGGCTGACGTACCCGTCAGCCCGGGGGCACAAAGTTCTTCCAGCGCACGGCCTGGTCCACGGGCTCGCAGAGCTCGCCCGGCGCGACAGGCGAGCTGACGTCCTCAGGACGTCAGCACGTCCAGTCTTGCCCGAAGCGGCCTGCGCACCCCCTCTGGGACCGGATACCCGAATCAACAGGGCTGAGCGCAGGCCAGCGCACGGCCGCTCCGAAGCGGCCTGCGCACCCCCTCGGGGGGTGGGCTGACGTACCCGTCAGCCCGGGGGCTCCATCTCACTCTTTGCGGAAGTTGTCGTGGCAGGCCTTGCAGGTCTTGCCGGCGTCGCCGAAGGCGGCCTTGATCTGATCCAGGTTGCCGGTCTTGGCGGCGGCGTTGAGCTTGCCCACCGCGTCGATCATGGCCTGGCTGCCCTCCTTGAACTTGGCGGCGTCGGTCCAGATCTCGGGCTTGGCGCGGGTCTCGCCCTTGTCGGTGCCCTCGACGAAGGCGGTGAAGGGCAGGCGCGACAGGGTGGCGACAATCTCAGCGTTGGACTGGGCGGCGGCGGCGTCGAAGGGCACCTTGCCCTGGGCCATCGCACCAATGCGGCCGAAGTGGGCGGCCATCACGGTGAAGGCACCCTTGCGGTACTTGATCGCGTCCTCGGGCTTCTGGAACTGGGCGTGGGCCGGCAGGGCGGCGAACAAGGTGGCGCAGGTCAGGGCCAGGGCAAGACGTTTCATGCAGATCCTCCGGTGTGGGGTGGTCGGGTGTACAGGGCACGTACCGCGCGCCAGGCACAGCAGCGGGCGGGTCGTGTCGAGTGTACGCAGCCCGGCCCGGCGCTATTCCCCGCCGCGTGAAAAGCCCCGGGGGGATTCCCGGCCGGGGCCGGATCGCGGTATGGTCGCGTCAGGACATAGCCAAGCCCTCCACCGAGATGAACTCCCCCACCCCCGTGCGCGTCTGGGACCTGCCCACCCGTCTGTTCCACTGGACCCTGGTGCTCTGCGTGATCGGCCTGGTCGTCACCGGCCAGATCGGCGGCAACCTGATCGAGTGGCACCTGCGCCTGGGCATGGTGGTCGGCGCGCTGCTGATCTTCCGCGTGCTGTGGGGCCTGGTGGGCGGGCGCTGGTCGCGCTTTGCCAGCTTCGTGAAGACGCCTGGCACCATCGTGCGCTACCTGAAGGGCCAGACCGGGCCGGACGAGCACCTGGACGTGGGCCACAACCCGCTGGGTGCGCTCAGCGTGCTGGCGCTGCTGGGCCTGCTGCTGCTGCAGGTGGCCACCGGGCTGGTGGCCGACGACGAGATCGCCACCACCGGCCCGCTCAACCGCTTCGTCACCAGTGCGCAGGCCAGCCTGGCCACCGGCTGGCACACCGAGCTGGGCAAGCTGCTGCTGATCGTGCTGGTGGTGCTGCACATCAGCGCCATCGTCTTCTACCTGAAGAAGAAGGGCCAGAACCTGGTGCGCCCGATGCTGCACGGCGACAAGCCGCTGCCCCCGGACACCCCCGCCAGCGCCGACGGCTGGGGCCAGCGCCTGCTGGCGCTGGTGCTGTTCGCGGCCTGCGTGGCGCTGATGGGCTGGGTGTTCTCGCTGGGTGAGGCGGCCCCGGCGTTCTGACGCACGCCGGGTAGACTCGCGCTCCCCGGTCACCTCGCGCAGGCGATGGACACCCCGCAGATCCAGCTGCTCAGCCCCGACACGCCCGAGGCGCTCGACGCCACGCGGACCATCTTCCGCGAGTACGCCACCGCGCTGGGTGTGGACCTGTGCTTCCAGGGCTTCGAGGCCGAGCTGGCCGCGCTGCCCGGCGACTACGCCGCCCCCACCGGCGGCCTGCTGCTGGCCTGGGTGGACGGCGAGCTGGCCGGCTGCGGCGCCTTCCGTCCGCTGCCCGATGTGGACTACGCCAACGCCTGCGAGATGAAGCGCCTGTACGTGCGCCGCGCCTTCCGCCGCTTCGGCCTGGGCCGGCAGCTGGCGCAGGCGCTGATGGACACCGCGCTGCAGGCCGGCTACTCGGCCATGCTGCTCGACACCCTGGACGACATGGAGGCCGCGCGCGAGCTCTACGCCAGCCTGGGCTTCGAGGAAGTGCCGCCCTACTACTACAACCCGATCCCCGGCGCCCACTACCTGAAGGCCGACCTGGGCTGAGCCCTTGCCCCGCGGGCAGGCGGCATGGAGACAGCGATGCAGCAGCAGCAGCATGTTCTGGTGGCCGGGGTCGGCATGATCCCCTTTGCCAAGCCCGGCGCCAGCGCGCCCTACCCGCAGATGGCCGCCGAGGCCACCCGCCTGGCGCTGGCCGACGCCGGCCTGGACTACGCCCAGGTGCAGCAGGCCTATGTGGGCTATGTCTACGGCGACTCCACCGCCGGCCAGCGCGCGCTCTATGAGGTGGGGCTGAGCGGCATCCCGATTCTCAACGTCAACAACAACTGCTCGACCGGCTCCACCGCGCTGTGGCTGGCGCGCCAGGCGGTGGCGCACGGCGCGGCCGACTGCGTGCTGGCGCTGGGCTTCGAGCAGATGAAGCCCGGCGCACTGGGCGCGGTGTTCGACGACCGGCCCACGCCCTTCGACCGCTTTGACGCCGCCACCGAAGACCTGGTGGGCCACGCCGAGATCCCGCTGGCGCTGCGCTACTTCGGCGGCGCCGGCCTGGCCCACATGCGGCAGTGGGGCACGCCGCTGGAGACCTTCGCCGCGATCCGCGCCAAGGCCAGCCGGCACGCGGCGAACAACCCGCTGGCGCTGCTGCGCAAGCCGCTCAGCACCGAGGAGGTGATGGCCGCGCCGGTGGTCTGGCCCGGCGTGATGACGCGGCTGATGGCCTGCCCGCCCACCTGCGGCGCGGCGGCGGCCCTGATCTGCTCGGACGACTTCGCACGCCGCCACGGCCTGCGCCGTGACGTGCGCATCCGCGCCCAGGCGATGACCACCGACGGTCCCGCCACGTTTGAGGCCGGCGACATGCGCGAGGTGGTGGGCTTCAGCATGGCACGCGCCGCTGCGCGGCAGGTGTATGAACAGGCCGGCGTCGGTCCTGAGGACGTGCAACTGGTCGAGCTGCACGACTGCTTCGCCCACAACGAGCTGCTCAGCTACGAGGCGCTGGGCCTGTGCCCCGAGGGCGGCGCCGCGCAGTTCGTGGCCGATGGCGACAACACCTACGGCGGCCGGGTGGTCACCAACCCGTCGGGCGGCCTGCTCAGCAAGGGCCACCCGCTGGGCGCCACCGGGCTGGCGCAGTGCACCGAGCTGGTCCAGCAGCTGCGCGGCCAGGTGGGCGCGCGCCAGGTGCCCGGCGCGCGGCTGGCACTGCAGCACAACCTGGGCCTGGGCGGTGCCTGCGTGGTCACGCTGTACGAAGCCGTGGAAGGCGCCGCCGCATGATGCCGCGCCTGCACCAGCACGCCTGGATGGACGCCGACATCGCCGCCTTTCGCGACGCCGTGCGCCGCTACGTGGACGCCGAGATCGCGCCCCACGTGGCCGACTGGCGCCGCCAGGGCCATGTGCCGCGCGAGGTCTGGCGCGGCTTCGGCGCGATGGGCTTTCTGCTGCCCGAGCTGCCGGAGCAATGGGGCGGCGCTGGCGCCCCGCTGGCCTACCAGATGGTGGTCACGGATGAGCTGGCGCGCGCCGAGGTCAGCGGCACCGTGGCCGTGCACACCATCGCCGCGCACTACATCCTGGACTACGGCACGCCCGAGCAGCAGGCCCGCTGGCTGCCGCGGCTGGCCCGCGGCGAGCTGCTGGCCGGCATCGCGATGACCGAGCCCGGCGCCGGCTCCGACCTGAAGGCGGTGCGCACCCGCGCCCGCCGCGACGGCGACGACTACGTGGTCGACGGCAGCAAGGTCTTCATCACCAACGGCCACAGCGCCAACCTGCTGGTGCTGGTGGTGCGCACCGGGGGCGAGGGATCGAAAGGCGTGTCGCTGCTGGTGGCCGAGACCGAGGGCCTGCCGGGCTTTCAGGCGCGCATCCTCGAGAAGATCGGCATGCACGCCAGCGACACCTGCGAGCTGTTCTTCGACGGCATGCGGGTGCCGGCGGCGAACCTGCTGGGCGGCGTCGAGGGCCAGGGCTTCGCCCAGCTGATGAGCCAGCTGCCCTATGAGCGCACGCTGCTGGCGGTGGGGGCGGCGGCGGCGATCGACCTGGCGGTGGCGCTGACGCTGGACCACGTCAAGCAGCGCCAGGCCTTCGGCGGCACGCTGTGGGACCTGCAGACGGTGCGCTTCACGCTGGCCGAGGTGGCCACGCAGGCCCATGTGGTGCGCAGCTTCGTCAACGACTGCATCCAGCGCCTGCACGACGGCACCCTGGACGACAGTGCCGCCTTCATGGCCAAGTGGTGGACCACCGAGCAGCAGTGCCAGGTCACCGACCGCTGCCTGCAGCTGTTCGGCGGCTACGGCTACATGGCTGAGACGCCGATCGCGCGCCTGTTTGCCGATGCACGGGTGCAGAAGATCTACGGCGGCGCCAATGAGATCATGAAGGACCTGATCGCCCGCACGCTGTGATGAACACTCCCCTCGCCCCGGTCCTGCAGGGCCTGACCATCGTCGAGTTCGAAGGCCTGGGCCCGGGCCCGCTGGCCGGCCGCTGGCTGGCCCAGCATGGCGCCACCGTGATCGCGCTGGTGCGCCCCGGCCCCGCCGCGGTGGCCGACCAATTGGGCGGCTCCGGCCCCAGCCCGCTGCGCGAGGGCAAGCGCATCGAGCCCGTCAACCTGAAGACCCCCGAGGGCCTGGCCCGCGCGCGCGACCTGATCGCCAGCGCCGACGCGCTGATCGAGGGCAACCGCCCCGGCGTGATGGAGCGCCTGGGCCTGGGCCCCGCCGACTGCGCCGCGCTGAACCCGCGCCTGGTCTACGGCCGCATGACTGGCTGGGGCCAGAGCGGCCCGCTGGCCGCCGCCGCCGGCCACGACATGAACTACATCGCGCTGACCGGCCTGATGGGCCTGGCCGCGCGGCCGGGCCAGCTGCCGCAGGTGCCGCCCACGGTGCTGGGCGACGCCGCTGGCGCACTGGGCCTGGCCTTCGGCATCACGGCCGGCGTGCTGGCCGCGCGCACCACCGGCCAGGGTCGCGTGGTCGATGCCGCGATCACCGACGTGGTGGCCATGCTCGGCGGCCTGGTGCACTGGATCCACGGCGGCGGCCAGATCGCCGCTGGCGCGCCCAGCCCCTTCCACGACTCGCCCTTCTATGACGCCTATGCCTGCGCCGACGGCGGCGTGGTCACGTTGGGCGCCCTCGAGCCGCCGTTCTACGCGCTGCTGCTGTCCAGGCTGGGCCTGGGCGATGTGGACCCCGCCGCGCAGTACGACGTCAGCACCTGGCCGGCACTGAAGGCCCGCTTCACCGCCCTGTTCGCCAGCCAGCCGCGCGCCCACTGGTGTGCGCTGCTGGAGGGCACCGATGTGTGCTTTGCGCCAGTGCTGGGCCTGGAAGAGGCGCTGGACCACCCGCACCACCAGGCGCGCGGCACCTTCACGCGCGATGCGCAGGGGCGCATCAGCGCAGCAGCGGCGCCGCGTTTCGCGCCGCTGGCCCCGGCGGCATCCAGCCCATCGACATGACACCACGGCGGGAGCGCCACAGGCTCGGCGACCCGCACCAACCCAGGAGGACAACCCATGAAGCCTGCCCATTGTCTGCCCATCGTCGCCCTGCTCGGCACCGCCCTGTGCGCCCAGGCCGTCACCCTGCGCGTGCCCCAGGACCGACGCTCGATCCAGCGCGCGATTGAAGCGGCCCAGGACGGGGACGACGTGCTGGTGTCGCCAGGCACCTACAACGAGAACATCGACTTCCTCGGCAAGGCCATCACCGTGCACAGCACCGATGGCCCGAAGAGCACCATCATCGACGGCGGCCAGCGTGACTCGGTGGTGATCTTCCAGAACGGCGAAGGCCGCCAATCGGTGATCAGGGGCTTCACGCTGCGCAACGGCAATGCCGCGCAATTCCCGCTCAACGGCGGTGGGGTGAACGTGGTAATGGCCTCGCCAACGATCGACGGCAACCACATCACCGGCAGCTCGGCCTGCAGCGGCAACGGCGTGGGCCTGTATTTCTCAGGGGCGCTGGTCCGCCGCAACCGCATCTTCGGCAACCACCAGAACGGCTGCTCGGGCGGCACCCTCGGCGGTGGCATCTACATCGGTGGCAGTGGTGACGCTGTCGTGGTGGACAACATCATCGAGAACAACCAGACCGACATGGCAGGCGGCGGCATCGGCATCAACGCCAGCGGCGTGGTGCGCGTCGAGCGCAACATCATCCGCGGCAACCTGGCGGGCTCCCAGGGCGGTGGCGTGGCGACGTACAACGACAGTCAGCCGATCGTGGCCAGCAACCTGGTGGTCGCCAACCGCGCCGTGCAAGGTGGCGGTCTGTACCTGTCGCCGCCGTTCGGCTCGACCGGTGGTGTCTGGGTGAACAACACCGTCGCCGACAACACCGGCGACAACGGCAGCGAGATCCACACCACCGGGTTCGCCGATCAGATCCAGCTGACCAACAACATCGTCCGCGCCTCCGGGACCGCAGTCGCGGTGGTCTGCGACACCTCCTACAGCACGGCGCCGCCACAGTTCCGCAACAACGACCTGTTCGCCACCCGGGGCACCCTGCTGTCGGGCAGTTGCGCCGGCATCATCGGCACCCAGGGCAACCTGTCGGTCGACCCGCTGCTCACCGGTGGCAAGCCGGCCGTGGCCTACCGGCTGCAGGCCGGCTCGCCGGCGATCGATGCGGGGCAGGCCACCGCAGCCGTGGGCCGGCGGGACCTGGCCGGCCAGCGCCGTGTCGTCGACGGCAATGGCGACGGACAGGCCGTGATCGACCTGGGCGCCTACGAATGGGCCCTGCCCTGAGGCTGCAGCGCGTCAGCCGCCCGGCGAGAAGGCCGGGTGGTAGCTCACCTCGCCCTGGGGCAGCACGCCAGCCAGCGGCAAGGCCATGAAGTACGCGGCCGGCGGCCCGGGATAGACCAGGCCCGGGCGCGCCGCAAAGCCGAAGCGGCCGTAGTAGGCCGGATCGCCCAGCAGCACGCAGCCCGCAGCGCCCTGTGACCGCAGGCGCTCCAGCGCGGCCTGCATCAGCGCCGAGCCGACGCCCTGGCGCTGCCAGGCCGGCAGCACCGAGATCGGCCCCAGGCCGTGCCAGCCTGGCGAGCCGTCGCTGATCGTCACCGGTGACACCGCCACGTGGCCGACCACCACGCCGTCCACCTCGGCCACCAGCGACACGCTCAGCGCCCCGGCGTCGCGCAGGCCGCGCACGATGCGCGGCTCGGAGCCGTCGGAATGCGGGTGGCCGCGGAAGGCCAGTTCAGTGACGACATGGATCGCGGCGCTGTCGTCGGGCGATTCGGGGCGGATCTGCATGGGGTCGCCATGCTGCCACAGCGTCCTCAGGCGAAGCTGTCGCCCATCAGCGTGGTGAACCAGGTCTGCATCTGGCGGTAGTTGCCGCTGCTGATGCTGGCCGCCTCGGTGGCCTTGGCGCCCACGGTGCTGCCGTTGTTGGCGGCCAGCTTCATGCTGCGCGTGGCCGGGTCGAACTGGTAGACCGCGGTCAGCCACGAGGCGGTGCCGGCGGTGATGGGCGAGTAGCAGGCCGAGTTGGCCACCGGCGCCGCATCGGGCTGCTGGCCCGAGAGCAGGCGCACCACCGCGTCGGCGCAGATCTTGGCCTCCTGGTTGGCCACGTGGCCGGCCTTGGGCAGGCCGCACTGCGCGGCGTCGCCGATCACGTGGACGCCGGGCACCGCCGTGGATTCGTAGCTCAGCACATCCACCGCCGCCCAGCGGCCGGCGTTGCCATTGGCCAGGCCGGCCAGCGCCAGCCACTCGCCGGCGGCACTGCCGGCGGCGCGCTGCGGCGGGATCGGGTTGACCACGTCGGCCTGCATGCGCTGCGGCGCACCCAGCGCATCGGTCCACTGCACCTGGCGCGTCGCGGCGTCGATCTGCAGGCCGCTGATGCCAGCCTGGTAGTCGATGACACCGCCGTGCACCACGCTGAAGGCGCGGGTGAAGGTCTCGACCTCGGCCTGGATGACCGGGTTGTGGTCCAGCACGATGACGCGGGCGCCGGGGCCGCGGGCCTTCAGCGCATCGGCCACCAGGCAGGCGCGCTCGTAGGGGCCGGGCGGGCAGCGGTAGGGTGCGGCGGGGATGCTCATCACGAAGGTGCCGCCGGCCGGCATGGCGGCGATCTGCTGGCGCAGCAGCTCGGTCTGCGGGCCGGCGCGCCAGGCGTGCGGCGTGCGCTGCGCGTAGTCGGTGGCGCTCAGGCCGTAGGCCTCGTCGAAGGCGATGCCGGGGGCCAGCACCAGGCGGTCGTAGTCCAGCGTGCTGCCGTCGTCCAGCGTCAGGCGGCGCGCGGCGGCATCCAGCGACTGCACCCGCGCCTGGCGCAGCACCACGCCGTAGCGGTCGGCCACGGCCTGGCGGCCGTAGCCCAGGCTGGTCAGCGTGCGGGCGCCGGTGAGCACCTCGTTGCTGAGGATGTTGGAGGTGTAGCTGGCGTCGGGGTCGACCAGCGTCACCCGCAGGCCCGCGCCGCCCCACAGGCGCAGGTACTTGGCCACGGTGGTGCCGGCCATGCCGCCACCCACCACCACCACCTGCGCGCTGGGGCCGCTGGGCACCAGGCGGTAGACCACGTTGCGGCTGCCGCCGTCGCTGTCGGAGCGGGCGGCGCCGCTGAGCAGCGCACCGCCCAGCGAGGCCAGGCCAAAGGCCAGCCACTGGCGGCGGCCGAGGGGTCGAGGCGTGTTCATCGGATCTCCCGGTGTCATTGCTGCAGGTAGCGGATCACGGCGGCGATCTGCGCGTCGGTGTAGCCCTGGGCATGGGCGGCCATGATGTCGGTGCGTGCCGGGTGCGCGGCCAGGCTGCGGTAGCGCTGCACCTCGTCGGCCTCGCCGGTGATCGATTCGAAGCCGCCCTGGCCGCCGGTGCCGTGGCACTGGAAGCAGTTGGACGCCAGCAGGCGGCCGGTGTTGTTGGCGGGCTGGCTGATCAGCGTGGCGGCACCGCCGCCGTTGCCGCTGCCGCCATCGCCGCCGCCATCGCTGCCGCCACCGCCGCCACAGGCGGTGAGTGCAGCGCACAGGGCCACGGCAAGAAGGCCGCGCCCGGCTGGGGTGTGGAACATGGGGTGGGTCTCCCGTGAAGGCATGACCCATTGTTCGGCGCGCCGATGAGCGCCGGCTTAAACCCCCGGGGGTGTGCAGTGCGTCGTCAGCCGGCCTTCAGCGGGCGCCGCATCAGCCAGCGGCCGTCCACCTGCCGCAGCGGCACGAAGCCCGCGGCCTCGAACATCGACAGCGGGCCGGTGTGCAGCGCGGCCGCGTCGGCGGCCGCGGGGTCGGCCCAGGCATCCACCGCCTCGAAGCCCTGGGCCTGCAGCTGGGCGCAGGCCTGGGCCAGCAGCGCGGTGGCCACGCCGCGGCCGCGCCAGGCCGGGGCAACGACGAAGCAGGTGATCGCGCCCAGGCGATCGGCCAGCGGCTCGGGCGCGCCGTCCATGATGCGGCAGTCGCGCCAGGCGCCGGCATGGCACCAGCCGATGACCGCGCCGTCGGCCAGGGCCACCGCGCCGGTCTGCTGGCCGCTGGCGATGCGCTGGCAGGCGCGCGCCCGGTTGTCCTGGGCGGTGCTGGCCTGCCAGTCCTGGTGGTCGTGGTCGAAGCTCGGGAACTGGCAGTAGCAGCTGGCCCAGCGCGGATGGTCGGCAAAGGCCACGTGGTCGAAGAAGTGCAGCCAGGCCTCACCCTGGGCGGGCGACATCGGCTGCACGGCGAAGGCAGGGCTCATGCGCACGCTCCTGGGGCAAAGGCATCGGACCGGTCGGGGCACCCAGTATGCGCGCAGGACAGGGGGCGGATTCATGGCATGCTCGCCACCCATGGCCGAGTCCGTCTCCTCCCCCGCCCCTGCCGCCGGTGCTGCGGCGCTGTCCGCCCTGCGCATCCAGCGTGACGGCCCCGGCCGCGCGCGCCGCCGCCGCCGCTGGCCCTGGATCCTGGGCGGCCTGGTCGTGCTGGGCCTGGCCGCGGCGCTGCTGATGCCGCGCCGGCCCGCGGTGCAGGTGGGCACGGTGCAGGCCTCGCACGGCGCGCAGCAGTATGTGCAGCTGGCGGCGTCCGGCTACGTGGTGGCGCAGCGGCGCGCGGCGGTGTCGTCCAAGGCCACCGGCCGGCTGCTGGAGTTGCGCGTGCGCGAGGGCAGCACCGTCAAGGCCGGCGAGCTGATCGCGCGCCTGGATGCGTCCGACGTGGGGGCCGCGCTGGCCGCGTCCGAGGCCGGCGTGCGCCAGGCCGAGGCCGCGCTGAAGCAGGCCGAGGCCGGTCTGGCCCAGGCCCGCGCCCTGCAGGCCCAGGCCGAGGAAGACCTCAAGCGCACCCGCGGCCTGGCGGCGCAGCAGTTCGTCTCGCCGCAGGCGGTGGACGCGGCCGAGACCCGCGCCGCCACCGCCCGCAGCAGCACCGCCGCGGCGCAGGCCGCGCTGGGCACCGCGCAGGCCGCCATCGGCGTGGCGCGGGCGCAGGTGCGGGTGCAGCAGGTGGGGCGTGACTCCACCGAGATCCGCGCCCCGTTCGACGGCGTGGTGCTGCTCAAGAACGCCAACGTGGGCGACCTGATCACGCCCTTCTCCAACGCCAGCGGCACCTCGGGCGCGGTGGTCACGCTGGCCGACATGGCCACGCTGGAGGTGGAGGCCGACGTCAGCGAGTCGAACGTGGGCAAGCTCAAGCTGGAGCAGCCGGTGGAGATCACGCTCGACGCGCTGCCCGGCGAGCGCTTCCGCGGCAATGTGGCGCGCATCGTGCCCACGGTCGACCGCGCCAAGGCCACGGTGATGACCAAGGTGCGCTTCGAGAAGCTCGACCCGCGCATCCTGCCCGAGATGAGCGCCAAGGTGGGCTTTCTCAGCCAGGCGGTGACCGACGAGGATTTCAAGCCGCTGCTGGCGGTGTCCCCTCAGGCCCTGGTCGAGCGCGACGGCAAGCCGCAGCTGTGGCGCCTGGGCGCCGGCGACGTGCTGGAAGCCGTGCCGGTGCGCCGCGGCCGCACGCTGGGCGAGCTGGTCGAGGTGAGCGCCGACGGCCTGAAGGCCGGCGACCGGGTGGTGCTGGCGCCGGCGGCCTCGCTGCAGGCGGGCACCGCGGTCAGCGTGGCCGCCTCGGGTGCCGGCCGATGAGCACGCCCGGCGCCGCGGCGCCGCTGATCCGGGTGCGCCAGCTGGCCAAGAGCTACCAGCGCGGCGACCAGCTGATCCCGGTGCTGCAAGGCATCGACCTGGAGGTGCAGGCCGGCGAGTTCATCGCGCTGATGGGGCCCAGCGGCTCGGGCAAGAGCACGCTGCTGAACCTGCTGGCCGGCATCGACCAGCCCAGCAGCGGCACGATCGAGATCGGCGGCGTCGACATCGCCACGCTGGACGAGGGCGAGCTGGCCGACTGGCGCGCCGCGCACGTGGGCTTCATCTTCCAGTTCTACAACCTGCTGCCGGTGCTCAGCGCGCACGAGAACGTCGAGTTGCCACTGCTGCTGACCGACCTGTCGGGCCGCGAGCGGGCCGAGCGGGTGGACCAGGTGCTGTCCCTGGTGGGTCTCACCGACCGCGCCGACCACTACCCCAATGAACTCTCCGGCGGCCAGCAGCAGCGCGTGGCGATTGCCCGCGCGCTGGTGACCGACCCCTCGCTGATCGTGGCCGACGAGCCCACCGGCGACCTCGACCGCGCCACCGGCGAGGAGGTGCTGCGCCTGATGGACGCGCTGGTGCGCGACCTGGGCAAGACCATCGTCATGGTCACCCACGACCCCAAGGCCGCGGCGCGCGCGCAGCGCCTGGTGCACCTGGAAAAGGGCGTGCTGGTCGACGAGTTGCCGGAGGCCTGAGGTGTTCCTGCTGCGCCTGCTGCTGCGCAACGCCTTCCGGCACCGCCTGCGCACCGCGCTGACCATCGTCGGCCTGGTGGTGGCGATCGGCGCCTTCGGCCTGCTGCGCACGCTGGTGGACGCCTGGTACGCCGGTGTCGAGGCCAGCTCCAGCACGCGCCTGGTGACGCGCCATGCGGTGTCGCTGACCTTTGCGCTGCCGCTGTCGTATGCGCAGCGGATGAAGGCGGTGCCGGGGGTCACGGTGGTCTCGTGGGCCAACTGGTTCGGCGGCATCTACATCGACGAGCGCAACTTCTTCCCGCAGTTCGCGGTCGAGCCCGACACCTACCTGCGCCTGTACCCCGAGTACCTGCTGAGCGACGAGGAGCGCCTGGCCTTCCTGAAGGACCGCCAGGGCGCGGTGGTCGGCCGCAAGCTGGCGCAGAAGTACGGCTGGAAGCTCGGCGACACCGTGCCGCTGCGCGGCACGATCTACCCGGGCACCTGGAGCTTCACGATCCGCGGCATCTACGACGGCGCGCAAAGCCGCACCGACGAGAACCAGATGCTGTTTCACTACGCGCTGATCAACGAGAGCATCAAGAAGCGCTTCCCCGGCCGCGGCGACAGCACCGGCGCCTTCATCGTCGGCATCGACCAGCCGGCGAATGCGGCGGTGGTGTCGCAGGCGATCGACGCCGAGTTCCGCAACTCGCTGGCCGAGACCCTGACCGAGACCGAGGCCGCGTTCCAGCTGAGCTTCGTCTCGATGAGCGACGCGCTGCTGGCGGCGATCGAGGCGGTCAGCCTGATCGTCGTGGTGATCATCATGGTGGTGATGGCCAACACCATGGCGATGACCGCGCGCGAGCGCCTGTCGGAATACGCCACGCTCAAGGCGCTGGGCTTCGGGCCGGGCTTCGTGGCGCGGCTGCTGCTGGGCGAGAGCCTGCTGATCGCGGCGCTGGGCGGTGGTCTGGCGATCGCGCTGACCTTCCCGATGGTGGCCGGCATCGGCGCGGGCCTGAGCAGCTTCCTGCCGGTGTTTGAAGTGTCCGGCACCACGGTGGCGCTGCAGGCGCTGGCCGCGCTGGTGGTGGGCCTGGTGGCCGCCGCCTGGCCGACCTGGCGCATGGCGCGCATCGACATCGTCGACGGGCTGCGGCACGTGGCTTGATCGGGGCGGCTTGATCGGGGTGGCCTGAGCGGCCAGGCCGTGGGTTCAGAGCGCCTGCGCCAGCCCCACGTACTCGGCCACCGGCACTTCTTCCGCGCGGCGCTGCAGGTCGAACTGGCCGCCAAAACCCTGCGCCTCGAGCCAGCGGCCCAGCGTGTGGCGCAGCAGCTTGCGGCGCTGCGAGAAGGCCACCTGGACCATCTCCTCCAGCCGCGCGGCGTCCAGCTGCGGCGGCTGCGGCCAGGGCAGCATGCGCACGATGGCCGAGTCCACCGCCGGCGGCGGATCGAAGCTCTCGGGCGGCACGTCGAACAGCGATTCGATGTCGTAGCGCCACTGCAGCATCACGCTCAGGCGGCCGTAGGCCTTGCTGCCGGGCGCGGCGGCCATGCGGTCGACCACTTCCTTCTGCAGCATGAAGTGCTGGTCCTCGACGATGTCGGCCACCGGCAGCAGGTGGAACAGGATGGGCGAGGAGATGTTGTAGGGCAGGTTGCCCGCCACCCGCAGCTTCGGCGCGCCCAGGCGGGCGGCCAGCGCGCGCCAGTCGACCTGCAGCACGTCGGACTCGACCACGTCCAGGTCGGGGCGCTGGCGCAGCCGGGCGGCCAGGTCACGGTCGAGCTCGATCACGGTGAGCCGGCCGCTGCGCTCGACCAGCGGCTGCGTCAGCGCCGCCAGGCCGGGGCCGATCTCGACGAGGGCCTGGCCGGGCCGCGGGTCGATCGCCCGCACGATGCCGGCGATGATGGCGCTGTCGGTCAGGAAGTGCTGGCCAAAGCGCTTGCGCGCCAGGTGCTTCACTGCGGCGGCTCGCGCATCTCGATGTAGGCGCGGGCGCGCAGCTCGTCGATCCACTCGGTGAAGGCGGCGTCGTACTTCTGCTCGCGCAGCGCGTTGCGCGCCTGCTCGCGCAGCTGGCGGATGTCCACCGGCACCTGGCGGCGGTCGGTCACCTGCAGCAGGTGCACGCCGAAACGCGACTGGAAGGGCTCGGACATGCTGCCCACCGGCAGGCGGTTCATCACCTCCTCGAACTCGGGCACGAAGGCGCCCGGGTTGGCCCAGCCCAGGTCGCCGCCCTGGGCGGCGCTGCCGTCCTCGGAGACGCTGCGCGCCACCTCGTCGAAGCGGCGCTTGCCGCTGGCGATCTGATCGCGCAGCTCGCCCAGGCGGCGCGCCGCGGCGTCCACGCTCAGGCTGGCGCCGGGCCGCAGCAGGATGTGCGAGGCGCGGGTCTGGGTGGCGGTGGCGATGGCCTCGCTGCGCTCGAGCAGCTTGAGCACATGGAAGCCGGCGCCGCTGCGCACCGGTGCGGCCACCACGGCGCCCACCGCCAGCGGCTTAACCGCCTCGACGAACAGGTCGGGCAGGCGGTCGGCCGGGCGGCTGCCCAGCTCGCCGCCGCGTTCACGGCCGGCGCTGTCGTCCGACATGTCTCGCGCCACCACGGCGAAGCTCTCGCCGCCACGCACGCGGCGCAGCGCCTCATCGGCGCGCGCCTGGCGCTGCGCGACCACGTCGGCCGCGGCGCCTTCGGGCACGCTGACCAGGATCTGGGCGATGTTGAGGGTCTGGGTGGCGCCGGCCTGGTTGCGCCGGGCCTCGATGAAGTTCTCGACCTCGCTGTCGGTGACTCGGATGCGCGCGGGCACCTCGCGCTCGCGGGCGCGCTCGGCCAGCAGCTGGTCGCGCAGGTTGGCGCGCAGGCGCTGGTAGTCCATGCCCTCGTCGCGCAGGCGGGTGCGGAACTGCTCGAGCGTCATCTTGTTGGCCGAGGCGATGTTGGCCACCGCGCGGTCAACCTCGAGGTCGTCGGCCTTCAAGCCGCTTTCGCGCGCCCAGGTGACCTGCACGCGCTCGTCGATCAGGTCGCGCAGCGCCTGGCGGCGCAGCTCATCCTCGGGCGGCATGGGGCTGTTGGCGCGGCGCAGGTCCTCGCGCAGGCGCTGCGCGCGCTGTTCAACCTCGATCTGGGTGACCAGCTCGTTGTTGACCACCGCCACGATGTAGTCGGCCGAACGCGCCGTCGTGCGGCTGCTCTGGCCATGGGCGGCGGTGCCAAGGCTCAGGGCCAGAGCCAGGCTCAGGCAGGTCAGCAGGGAGGTGTGCTTGCTCATGGGGAGGTGGTGCTGGCCGCGCCGTCGTCGCGCAGCATTCGGTAGCCGGGGATATTGTCCTTCAGGACCTTGAGGGGGCTGGGCCCCAGGCGGGACAGGCCGATCAGCTCGAGCTGCACCATCAGCCGGGTGGTGGCCTCGCTGGTGCCGGTGGACACGCGTTCGGCCACGACGCGGCCGATCCAGCAGCCAGCGTCGTACTCCAGACCGGCCAGGCCTTCGGTGACACGGGCATCGCGCCGGCTGAAGTTGATGCGGCCCACGCCGTAGAGCGTGCCGCCGCAGGCGCTGCCACCGGCGCGCGGGGTCTCGCGCTGGTAGATCGGCCATTGCCAGCCGAGTTCCACCTGCTCGGACAGCTCGCGCGCGAAGCGGTAGGTGGCCGACAGCGTCTTGAAGTCTCCCGGCTGCCAGCGCGCCGCCAGGATCGAGCGGGTGGTGCGCTGGCGGTCGGTGTTGTATTGCAGGTTGACGTCGAAGCGCCACTGCGGCACCACGGTGCTGGAGCCGAACAGCAGCACGTCGGAGAAGCGCGAGGCGGCCACGCCGCTCTCGGCGCCCAGGCCCGAGGCGCCCAGGCGCTCGGGGGTGATGCGCTGGTCCTTGAACAGGTAGCGCTGGGCCAGGCCCAGGCGCAGCAACTCGCCGCCGCCCACCGGGTCGAACCAGCGGCTGCCGGCGCCCAGCGTGACCTGGTGGACATCGGTGACGAAGTCCACGCCCGAGAAGCCGTTGTCCTGGTAGATCGAGATCTCGTTGAAATCGTTCACCGAGCTGTCGAAGTTGGGCAGCGTGTCCTGGTTGCGCCAGGGCGTGCGCACATAGTGCAGGCGCGGCTCCAGCGTCTGCGACAGCGTGCGGCCGAACAGCTCGGTGCTGCGCTCGAAGCGCAGGCCGGTGTCCAGGCTCAGCGTGGGGATGGCGCGGCTGGCGCGGGTGCGGCCGTCGCTCATCGCCTGGTCGGTGCGGTAGCTGGCGGCGTTGATCGCCATGCGCGGCGTGAACCAGCCCCAGGACAGGTCGTGCGGCCACCACAGCGCGCCCAGCAGGTGGGCGCGTTCGCCGTCGGGGCGGGTGTCGCCGGTGGCGCGGTTGCGCAGCGTGAAGTGGTTGAACTCCAGCTGCGTCGACCAGTTCAACCCGGCCAGCGCCTCGCCCTGGCCCATCAGGCCCAGCTGCGGCAGGCGCTGGTAGGGCGGCAGGATCGGCGCGTCGGCCACCTGCAACGTGCGCCAGCCCAGCACCCGCGCATAGGCCTGCAGCGGCAGGCCCAGCCAGGCGGACAGCGGCTGGCTGGCGCGCAGGTCCTGGGCCAGCAGGCGCGGCGTCAGGCTGGGCAGCACGCGCGAGAAGTCCTTCCAGTAGCTGTCGTCGCTGGCGTGCTGCAGGTCGAGCTGGTAGTGCAGGCCGCTGGCGCGCTCGCCCTGCAGGTCGATGTCGGCGCCGCCGCGGCTGCGGCCGGTGGTGCGGTCGTTGGGCAGCCAGTGGGCCTTCAGGCGGCCCTCGTCCTGCGCCCACAGGTAGCGGTACTCGCCGGTCAGCGACAGGCCGCGGCGGGTCAGCACGCCGGGGGTCAGCGTCAGGTCGTGGTCGGGCGCCAGGTTGACGTAGTAGGGCGTCTCCAGCTCGAAGCCGTTGCGGCTGTCGAACGGGTAGATGGTGGGCGGCAGCCAGCCCGACTTGCGCTCGCCGGTGGCCGGAAAGCTCAGCACCGGCAGCGCCAGGATGGGCACGCCCAGGAAGCGCAGCGAGGCGCCCTCGGCGCGGCCGTCGTTGTGCTCGAAATCCAGCGACAGCCGGTCGGCCTGCAGCACCCAGTCGGCGGTGTCGGGGTCGTCGGCACGGCAGCTGGTGTAGCTGGCCTGCTCGGCGGCCAGGCGATCGGTGCCGGTGAAGTTCAGCACCCGCGCCGTGCCGCCGCCGCCGGTGCGGGCGATGCGGTAGCGGGCGCCGTCGATCTGGCCTTCGCGGGTGTCGAGCTGGACGTTGGCGCTGCGGCCTTCGAGCAGGTTGCCGGCCTGCTCCACGCGCACCGGCGCACGCGCCCAGGCACGGCGCTGGCGGGTGGAGAACTCCAGCAGGTCGGTGGTCAGGCGCAGGTCGCCCTGGCGCAGATCGACGTTGCCGCGGGCGACGCTGAGGTCGTCCAGCTGGCTGCGGATCTGGTCGGCCTCCAGCGTGATCCGGTCGTCGGTGGTGTCGATCTTCATCGCCGCCACCGGCGCCGCGCTCAGGCCCAGCGCGACCGCGGCAGCCACCGGCACCAGCCGCGGCAGGCGCGCGCTGGACAGGCGGTGAGCGGCGGTGGACGGGCGTGGGCGGAGCACGGCGGGACGATGGCGGGCACGGCCCACGTAAAATTCGATTATCTCCGAGGGCCTTCGCCACCCTATGACCGTTTCTCCCGATCAGATCGAGTGGCCCGACGCGGCCCGACACAGCGCCTTCCTGGCCTGGATCACGCCGCTGGCCGACAGCCAGGGCCTGCGCCTGGACACGCTGGCGCCCGCCTCGGCCGACGCCAGCTTTCGCCGCTACTTCCGCCTGGCCACCCAGGACGGCGGCTCGCGCATCGTGATGGACGCGCCGCCGCCGCAGGAGGACGTGCGCCCCTTCATCGACATCGCCGGGCGCATCGCCCGCGCCGGCCTGCACGCGCCGGCGGTGCTGGCGGCCGACGAGGCCCAGGGCTTCGTGCTGCTGGCCGACCTGGGCCGCACGCCCTACCTGGCCGCGCTGCGCGAGGCCAGCGCCGCCCAGGCCGACACGCTGATGCGCGACGCCTTCAAGGCCCTGGTGCAGTTCCAGGGCCAGGTCGACCCCAGCGGCCTGCCCGCCTATGACGACGCGCTGCTGCGGCGCGAGCTGGCGCTGTTCCCCGAGTGGTGCGTGCAGCGCGAGTTCGGCATCACCTGGACCGAGGCCCAGCAGGGCCTGTGGACGCGCGTGTGCGATGCGCTGGTGGCCAGCGCGCTGGCCCAGCCCACGGTGGCGGTGCACCGCGACTGGATGCCGCGCAACCTGATGCTCAGCGAGCCCAACCCCGGCATCCTGGACTTCCAGGACGCGGTGCGCGGCCCGGTGACCTACGACGTGGCTTCGATGCTGCGCGACGCCTTCATCTCCTGGGACGAGGAACGCGAGATCGACTGGACGGTGCGCTACTGGGAGCGCGCCCGCCGCGCCGGCCTGCCGGTCAACGAGGACTTCGGCGAATACTGGCGCCAGGTCGAGTGGATGGGCCTGCAGCGCCACCTGAAGGTGCTGGGCATCTTCTGCCGCCTCAAGCACCGTGACGGCAAGCCCGCCTACAGCGCCGACCTGCCGCGCTTCTTCGCCTACGCCACCAAGGTGGCGATGCGCTACGCGCCGCTCAAGCCCCTGCTGCCGCTGATCGAGCCGATGCAGGACGCCAAGGTGGCGGTGGGCTACACCTTCTGAGCGCGGCCGCGCCCGCGGCGCCTCAGGAACAGGCCGCGCCCGGCGGCCCGGCCAGGGTTTCGCATCCGGCCGCGGCCAGCCAGGGGTCGCGCGCCTCGCCGCCGAACACCTCCAGCAGGTAGTCCCACAGCGCCCGCGTGCGCGCCGGCACGTAGCGGCGCGAGGGCATGCCGATCCACAGCTGGCTGCTGAACAGCCGCCAGCCCGGCAGCACCCGCTCCAGCGCGCCCTCGCGCAGCGCGTCGTCGATGACGAAGGACGGCAGCGCCGCAATGCCCAGCCCGGCCAGCGCGGCCGCGTAGTTGGTGTCGGTGTGGCTGGTGCTGAGCACGCAGCGCTTGTCGGGCGTGGCGATGAAGGCCTCGCCGCTAGCGCCGTGCACGAAGCGCACGCCGCGCTGGATCTCGGAGATCGGCGGGATCAGCACATCGTGCTGCGCCATCTCGGCCGGGTGCAGCGGACGGCCGCGGCGGTCCAGGTACTCGGGCGCGGCGCAGGTGATCACCTCGGTCAGCGCCAGGAGGCGGGCGACGAAGCCGCCGTCGGGGGCGTCACGGCCGGCCATCAGCGTGATGTCGAAGCTCTCGTCCACCGCCTCCACTGGCCCGGGCGCGCTGAGCTCCACCGTCACCTGCGGGTGGCGGCGGTGGAACTCGGGCAGGTGCTTGGCCAGCTGGTGCACCGCCACCGCCGGCGGCGCCAGCACGCGCAGGTGGCCGCGCGCCTCGGACACCGCGGCGCCGGCCAGGGCCTCGGCCTCCTCCA
The DNA here is from genome assembly GCF_018069845.1 of Ideonella alba. Classification (NCBI taxonomy): domain Bacteria; kingdom Pseudomonadati; phylum Pseudomonadota; class Betaproteobacteria; order Burkholderiales; family Sphaerotilaceae; genus Ideonella; species Ideonella alba. The sequence goes on along the minus strand of NZ_JAGQDD010000018.1, from coordinate 63,224 downwards.
CCTCGGCCAGGATGCGCCGGGCGCTGTCCAGGTAGGCCTCGCCCACGTCGGTCAGCGCCAGCTTGCGGGTGGTGCGGTTCAGCAGCCGAGCGCCCAGGTGGGCCTCGAGCTCGGCCACCAGCCGGGTCACCACCGCCGGCGCCAGGTCCAGCGCGCGGGCGGCGCCGGCCAGGCTGCCTTCGTCGACGACGCGGGCAAAGACCCGCATGGCGCGCAGCGTGTCCATTCAACTATTCCTTTTTCAGCAATGGTGCATGTTCGTGACGACAGTTTATTCGCAGGCCGTCAATCCGTACAGTTCATCCCATCGATGAGCCGAACCCAACAACAGAGCGACTCACCGAGGTGGGACAGGACGATCCTGAAAAGCAAGTGCTTACCTTGAATCGCCGTGCCCCGTGTACGAACCAACCACCTCCGTTTGAACAGGACCTCACCATGAACCGCACCGTCAAGACCGTTTTCGCCGCCGCCCTGGCCATCGCCGCCGGCGCCAGCTTCGCCCAGTCCAGCCGCAACATCCCCACCACCTGGGCCAACGAAGACATGTCGGTCAACACCTACGTCAACACCCGCGCCCAGGTCCAGGCCGAGCTGGCCGCCGCCCGCGCCAACGGCCAGATGGACACCTTCGACAACCTGGCCTACCTGAAGCAGGAGCGCGTGGGCAACCCCGTCGCCCCGATCCTGGCCAAGGTGCGCGAAGGCGCCCAGGCCGTGGCCGCCACCCAGACCGGTGGCCTGACCCGCGAACAGGTGCGCGCCGACCTGGACGCCGCCCGCCGCTCGGGCGAGTTCAACCCGTTCGACAACCTGGCCTACATGAACAGCACCGGCGCCCGCAGCGCCAAGGTGGCCCCGGCTGCCGTGGCTGCCAACAACAAGTGATCCGGCGCCGGCCTGCACGGCCGGCCCGCTGACCACCCAACGCCCCGTGGAGGCCACTCCGCGGGGCGTTCCTGCGTGGAGGGTCTGCCTGTGGCGCCCTCAGGCCTGGGCGCCAGCGGCCGATAAGACCGACATGCGTCGAGCCGTCCGCCTGTTCTTCCTGACCCGCCCGCTGTGGCTGAGCATTCCGGTGCTCATGGCCTTCAGCGTGGCCGCGTCGGTGGGCGCACTGATCCTGCTGACCGAGCTGATGGGCCTGGGCTACCCGCCCACGTTCCGCCGCTCGCTGATGGTGGCCACGATCGCGCCGATGCTGGTCTCGGGCCCGATTGGCGGCTTCATCGTGCACCTGCTGCGTGAGGTGGATGGCGCCCACCGCCGCGCCCAGCACCTGGCCTGGCACGACGAGCTGACCGGCCTGCTGAACCGCCGCCGCTTCACCGAGCTGGGCCAGCAGGCGCTGGAGCGCGCGCTGCAGCAGGACGAGGCGATCACCGCCGTGCTGCTGGACGTGGACGACTTCAAGCAGGTCAACGACCGCCACGGCCACGCCGCCGGCGACGCCGTGCTGCAGACGCTGGGCCACGTGCTGACCGTGTCGCTGCGGCGCAGCGACCTGTCGGGGCGCTGGGGCGGTGAAGAGTTCGCACTGGTGCTGCCCGGCGCCGGGCGCGAGGACGCGGCCGGCATCGTCGAGCGCCTGCGCCAGGCCGTGGCCAGCACGCCCATTGATGTCGGCGGTCAGCCGCTGGCCTGCACCGTGTCGATCGGCGTGGCCGACGGGCGCCCTGGTGACAGTTTCGACGCGCTGATACGCCGCGCCGACGACGCCATGTACCGCGCCAAGACCAGCGGCAAGAACCGCGTGTGCGCGGCCTGATCGACCGCGTCGCCCTGTTCGCCAGGATGGCCCTGCTCGCCCGGTGAGCGGCTGAACCGCTCCGGCCCCGCCGGCACCATCGCCCAGGCACGCCTCCCCGCACCACACCTGTACCGCCAGCGCGGGCGCTGGGTTAGGCTGTGCCCATGAACATCGCCGTGATCGGGGGCGGCATCGCCGGGCTGACGGCCGCGTGGCAGCTGTCGCGGCAGCAGCACCGGGTGACGCTGTTCGAGCGCCACGCCGTGCCCGGCTTCGTGGCCAGCTCGGTCACCCTGGATGGCACGCAGGCCGGCCTGCGCGTGGACGTGCCGCTGCGCGTGTTCTACCCCGGCTACTACCCCACGCTGACCCGCCTGTACGCCGAACTGGGCGTGGCCACCGAGCCGGTGGACTACGCCACCAGCTTCAGCGGCGCCGATGGCGGCCTGTACTTCCGCTGGCGCAATGCGCGCTGGGGCAGCTGGTCGGTGCCCTATGTGTGGCCGCAGGACCTGGCCCATCCGCGGGCGCGGCGCATCGCGGCCGGCGCCCTGCGCTTCCAGCGCCGCGCCCGCGCCGCGCTGGCTGCGGGTGCCCTGAACGGCGCCAGCATCGGCGAGTTCGTGGCCGACGAGCGCATCGCCCCCGAGTTCGTCGACGGCCTGCTGCTGCCCGCCATCGCCACCATCGGCACCTGCCACACCGCCGACGCCCGCGCCTACCCCGCCCAGGTGGTGGCCACCTACGCCGCCGCCGGCCTGGCCCGCCACAGCGTGCGCCGCGCCTGCGACGGCGCCGACGCCGTGGCCGCCCAACTGCTGGCCGGCATCCACCAGGTGCACTGCCAGGCCGGCGTGCAGGCCGTGCAGCGCAGCCCGCACGGCAACGGCAGCGTGACCGTGCAGCACGCCGGCGGCGACGAGCCCTTCGACCACGTCGTCTTCGCCACCCAGGCCAACCAGGCCCTGGCCCTGCTGGCCGACGCCACCCCCGACGAAACCGCCGCCCTGTCAGCCTTCCGCTACCGCGCGCTGGAGGTGGTGATGCACCGCGACCCCACGCTGATGCCCACCCGCCGCGCCGACTGGTCGCCCGTCAACGCCCGCGTGTGCCCCGAGCACCCGCAGCCCGAAAGCACCATCTGGATCAATCGCGTGCAGCCCGCGCTGCGCGGCGCCGAACCGATCTTTCAGACGGTGATGCCGCAGCGCGCCCCGCGCGAGGACCGCGTGATCGGGCGGGCGCGGTTTGAGCGGCCGTTGGTCGACGCCGGCAATGCGGCGGCGCTGGCGGCGCTGCAGCGGCTGCATGCGGAGCCGGGGCGGCGGGTGTGGTGGTGTGGCTCCTATGCGGAGGCGGGGGTGCCGTTGCTGGAGAGTGCGGTGAGGTCGGCGGTGGGGGTGGCGAGCCGGTGCCTGGCCCAAGGGAATGACGGCGCATCCGCGTGATCCGGCGCGGCCGGTGGGTGGTGGGTAGGTGCAGTGTGCAGAAGCGGGCGGCCATCCTCAAACCTGCCGATGACGGGTCAGTGCAGGAGATGGCCCACTGCGCCCGTCGACAACGGCATCAGGGTGAGGTGACGCCATGGCTGCGAAGAGGACGATCCTGTGCTCGCTGGGGGCCCTGCTGGGGCTCAGCGGTTGTGCGTCGTTCAACCAGGACCGGCACGAGGTCCTGGTTCGTGATCCGACCATCGGCCACTATGGCGAACCCGTGGATGCCAGCACCCATGCCAAGAACCAATGGGCCTACGCGGCGATGAGCGATGCCGTCTACGAAGAGGCGCGCCTGCGGTCGTACCAGGATCAAGGCAAGGCGCTCCCCGTAGACGCGGCTGCATTGCAGGTGCAGGCCTGCGGCGGACAGGTCCCGCCCCAGGTTCCGCCCGAGTGGCAGGTCTGGAGGGAATTTCCCAGCCAGGCACTGAGCCAGGCCATGCGCCGCGAAGGTCTGTACCTGGTGGTGATGGAGCGCACGACACCCCCCAGGGAGATCGTGGTGGTGTTCGAAGGCACCAACTTCACCGAGTTGCCTGACTGGGGCGCCAATTTCCGATGGTTCCTGCGCTTTGTTCCGGGCTACAAGGACCAGTACACGCTGACCGCCCGGGAAGTGTCCAAAGAGTTCTTCGACCGCATCCGCGCCCTGCCGCAGCAATACCAGGTTTCGGATTCCGACCCGGTGCTGCGCAGCCCGCAGGGTGAGCCGATCAGGATCGTCGCGACCGGTCATTCGCTGGGCGGTGGCCTGGCGCAGCACTTCGCCTACACCTTCCACCAAGCCTCTCCCAGCAGCACCGGCCCGAAGGTGTCGGAGGTGTTTGCTTTCGATCCGTCGCCGGTGACCGGCTGGTTCTCGGCCGACGACCCACCGCGCACCCACAACGCCAGCGGCCTGGTGATCAACCGCATCTTCGAGCACGGGGAGGTGCTGGCTTATGTGCGCCTGTTGACCAGCCGTCTCGCCGTGAGTGCCAAGGACCCGGCGATCTGGGAGTACCGCTACAACTTCGACCCGCGGGCGAATATCGTTCGAAACCACTCGATGAGAAGCCTGGCCTGTGGATTGGCCAAGGCTGCGGCAGAGGCTGGCTGAACGGCAGGTGGCCGTATTGAATGGGCCCCAAGGCCCAGGACGCGGCTTCAATCATCGGTATCCGCTACCCTGCTGGCATGTCGATCGACCTGATGAGGCGGGAATCCCGCCATGCCTTGGCATATCGGCTCGGCAGGATGATTAGTTTAAATCCATCGGTCCGTGGAATCATCTTCAATTGACTTGTGAGTTCCCTTGGCCTAGGCTAGTGGTCATGGCGATGTCATTCATGGCCCCGACGGGTGACGTCGCCATATAAATCCAGGGACTGGGGCGGGAGAACTGTCATGCGCACAAGATATTCGGGTTTCAAAACCCGGCTGGGTCAATTACCGGCCATTTTTGGTCTGGCGCTGGCGATGCTGTGGAGCGTGGCGGCACAGGCACAGCAACTGACCGTGAGTGCGGATGCCTATACCGACCTTTCAAAGGTCACCTCCAACTTCGGATCCACCCAGCTGCTTCGGTTGTCCCCCACCCAGACACCTTTCCTTCGGTTTGATCTCTCGGGTTTGCCCGGCACGACACAGCCGAGCCAGATTGCCAAAGCCACGCTGGTCTTGTGGCCCCAGACGGTGGATGTTGCTGGCGCGGTTGAGGTGCAGGCGGTCAATGCCGATTGGAACGAGGCCACCCTGTCCGGCAGCAACACGCCGCCCACCTCTGGGCGAGGCTCAGGCCCCAGTGTCACGGTGACTGAATCCGACAAGTATGTCCGCGTGGACGTGACGGGTCTCGTCAGAGGGTGGCTCGCCAATCCCGGCACCAATTTCGGGATCGCATTGGCACCCGCTGCGACGGACTCCAACATCAAAATCAGTTTTGACAGCAAGGAGTCCAGAACTACCAGCCATGTGGCCTACATTGATGTTGTTTTCACCCAGATTCCACCGGTCCCGGTTTGCGTGGGCCCCGGGAAGATTCTTCAGTTCGACGGCGCCGGATTTCTGTGTGTATCGGGACAGGCGACGGTCTACACCAGCACAGTGAACGATGCGAATTCGGCATTCGGGTGCGCAGGCGCCGGATGGCAAGGCTTGCACACAGTGGTGATCACTGATCCGATTTCGCGCACGGTCGTGCTGACCGCATCCAACTTGCGCGCGGATTACGCCTGGTCGAACCGCGGTTTCACGGTGACCGCCACAGACAGCCTGCCGGTCGGTTTCAATTTTGCCAACGGGCGAGACAATATCCAGCTTCAGGTCACGACCTCCGGACAATTGCTGGGCGCCTGCAAGACCGGCGGCAGTTGGTCCGTCCTGGTCAACAATGTTTTCGGCACGCCCCTGGGCCAGACAGGCCGTGGCTCCGCAGCCACCCGTCGCTGACGGCTTGACGGGCTTTTCGCTGGTCATTCGGGCAAACCAGCGCCACCCCTGTGGGGCGCCGTCGTTGGGGGGCAGGTATCCACGAAGACGGCGGCGCATCCTGGCCCGCGCGCGCTCGTCGCCCAAACGCCCGCCAGGGCCGGCCAACGGCTGGTCTTCAGGGTGGGTGGTGGCCTCGCCGCAACGGCGCTGGCACTCGGGAGGACCGAGCTGTCGACGGCGCTGTAAGCCGTCGCGGCCGTCACCTCTTTAGGCATCAAGTGATGCTAGGATTGATGCTTGCCTGAGAGGAGCCCGCCCATGCGAACCACGGTGAATATCGATGACGCACTGCTGGCCAAGGCCATCAAGCTGATCGGTCCGATCGACCGGACCGCCATCCTCAGCGAGGGCTTGAAGGCCCTGATCGAGCGCGAGAGCGCCAAGCGCCTGGCCCGGCTGGGCGGTAGCCAACCCGCGCTGAAGCCCGCGCGGCGTCGGCGCGGCGAGCCGGATCAAGCGTGATCCTGGTCGACACCTCGGTGTGGGTGGACCACCTTCGCCGCAGCGATCCCGGTCTGGTCGACCTGTTGGAGCGGTCGGCCGTGCTGATCCATCCGTTCGTCGTGGGCGAGCTCGCCTGCGGCAGCCTGCGTGACCGCAGCCAGATCCTGGAGCTGCTCCAACAGTTGCCGGCCGCTGTGGTGGCCCATGACGATGAAGTGCTTCATTTCATCGACCGACATGCGCTGCACGGCCAAGGCATTGGCTATATCGACACGCACCTGCTGGCCTCGGTGGCGCTGACGCAGGGCGCCCGGCTCTGGACGCGTGATCTGAAGCTGCGCCGGGTGGCGCAGGCACTGGGGTGTGCGCTCAAGGAGCCGACGCACTGACGGATGTGTCTCCCCAGGCAGGTCGCCCGCGATGACGGCGACGCCCTCGGACACATCGTCTTCAACCTCCGTCGCCATCCAGACGCCGGCGCCGCCAGCCGGCGCCACCCCTGAGCAGCCACCGCCCTGGAGCCGGGCGCGGCCATTCGTGACAGGCCCTCGGGAACATGCCCTCCCCTCTGTCGCCCTGCACGGCAAGAATGCTGCCGTCGCTCGGCACACGGAACCGCTGAGGCCGGGTTGAAGGTAGTGTCGCGCGTGTGTGTGCAGCAAAGGCACGAACCCGCCACAGCACTCAGCGCGCCCCGGTTCGGGACGACACATCCTGGCCCACCGCTTGAGGAGACGCCGAACATGCCCCTGCCAGCCGCGCCGTTCCTGCTGCTGTGTCTGGACAGCCTGTGTCTGGGCAGCGCGTGTCAGGCAGCGCCCCAGCAATGGACGTGGGTGCGCAACGACCTGGGCATGCGCTTCTACCTGGACCGCGCCAACCTCCAGCCGCATGGTCCCCTGCTGCACTACTGGATCCTGGTGAGCTTTCGCTACGACCCGCGCCTGGACGGCGCCAAGCCCTACAAGTCGGCCCTGCTGCTGCGGCATGCCGACTGCGCCACGCGCACCCAGGACACGAAGTCAGTCCTGCAGTACCACGCGCCCATGGCGCGCGGAGAGCCGGTCTGGGTGCAGCGCTTCGATGACGCCACGCTGCGGATGGAGCCCGTGGGGCCGGGCAGCGTCAGCGCGACGATGCTGGACAGGGCGTGTGCGCTGGCCAGCCAGCCACACAGGCTGGGCTCAAGCCGGCTCTGATCGGCCAGGTCTGGCTCACGGGTTCAGGTAGACGCCGACCGCACGCCGCGCCAGCAGACGCAGGTCACCGGCTTGGGACCGCGCCGCGCCAACGACGGTCGCGCTGCGTCCGCAGCGGGCGGCGGGCAGATGGTCGGCGGGATCAGGCCAGATTCCAGTAGGCTGAGGCCCATGATGAGCCTGTCGTCCGACCCGATCACCATTCCAGAAGCGGTGAAGCAATTGCTCGGCATCGTCCAGCGACTGCACGCTGCCTTTCCACACAAGGCCTTCACCCTGGACGGCCGGCTGGTCGGCGACCTGGGCGAGGTCCTGTAGGAGCAGGTGAGCACGCCGATCCAGGCGCTCAAGTATTGGTAGGCGATGCATCCCGATCTATTCGCCAAGCGGGTGGTCAATCACCCGGGACCTGACAAGTAGGCGTACTGTGATTGCTTGCATGCAACGCCGCAGCTGAGCACCGATAGTGCTGATCCTAATTAAGCGACACTGTGAAGCAAGGAGGAAGGCGTCGTGGATCCAATCATTGCGGCCGGTGCTGCCGGGGCGGGTGTGGTAGGTGCTCTGGCTGCGGTGTCAACACCATTGACCAAGTTGGTCGAAACGGTATCGGCCGGACTTGGCCGGGTGTACGAACCGACCCATGTTCGGAGGCTGGCCCGGGCCGAGGGGGACAAGATGGTCGTCCTAGCCAAAGCCGGTATCGAGGTGTCGGAGATACAACAGCGGGCGGCTGAACGCTGGCTGGCCGTCGAAGGGCAAAGACAGCTAAACATTGAGGCCGTCGCCGATAAAGCCACAAAGGAACTCCCCAGTTCCGTCAGCGATAAACCTGTAGACGCCGGGTGGGCAGCAAGGTTCTTTGACGAATGCAAGGACGTATCAGACGAGGAAATGCAGTCGATGTGGGCGAGGCTTTTGGCGGGCGAGGTTGCGCAGCCTGGGACCTACTCACTCCGCACGTTGAGAGTTCTTGGGACGCTGTCGCAGCACGAAGCGAGCAATTTCGGCTTGCTCTGCTCAATGACCGTGTTGGGCGCCTCGATGACCCCATTCTTTCTAATGGAGAGACAAGGATTCTTCGATGACCAAGGGCTGAGATTCAACGTCATTCAACAGTTGGAGGCGGCCGGACTCGTCCAACGAGAGCCGCTAGGCCTTGTCGTCAAGGGGCGTACGGGTCCACTTATCCTTACACCGCTTGGCGATGGACCAATTCTGGCCGGTATGCGGCACCTCCCCGACATCCCGTTCGATATAGAGGTCGGGACCGTGTCGTTTACCCAGGCGGGACAGGAAATCGCCGGACTGTGGAAAGGGGCTGCTAACGCCCAACATCTAGATTGGATCCAGGTCAGGCTCACGGGCCAAGGTTGGCGAATGGAATCGCATCAGCCGACGCTGCTAGAGGGCGGGGGTAAGAGCTTCGACCTTCCTGAGTTCATAAAAGATTACTGGGCGTCGAAAAACCAGCCACCAGATTCGGCCTAAGGAGCTGAGCTTCTGTCCTAGACCGGTCGTGTGTGATTATCACCCAGCAGGGCGATCAGAAATCGATATGCTGGACCGCCCTTACTTCCGAGGAAGTCTCGATGGCCTAAATAGACAACCGCACTCTAGCCGGCGGCCAAAAGGGAGTGAGCGGCGGCTCAGTGTGGAGTACTCAACCGATCGCCGCAAGTCGGAGTCAACCACTCGCCGCCTACAGCGCGCGTGAACCAGCTCTCCACCAACAAAAAAAAGCCCCAAGCGCCAAGCACCTGGGGCCTCCTTGGGCCAGTTCTGAGAAGAACCCTCAGAACGGAATATCGTCATCCATGTCATCAAACCCCGTGCTCGACTTGGGCGCCGGGCGCGGTGCCGGGGCCGAGCGGGGAGCCGGCGCCGGGCGGGCGGCCGGCTCGCGGCTGTAGCCGCCGCCTTCGTCGTCGCCACCACCACCGCCGCCGCCGCCTTCACGGCCGCCCAGCAGCTGCATGGTCTCGGCGACGATTTCGGTGGTGTAGCGGTCGTTGCCGTCCTTGTCCTGCCACTTGCGGGTCTTCAGGCGGCCTTCGATGTAGACGGGGCGGCCCTTTTTCAGGTATTCGCCGGCCACTTCGGCCTGGCGGTCATACAGCACCACCGAGTGCCATTCGGTCTCTTCCTGGCGCTCGCCGGTGTCGCGGCTCTTCCAGTTGCGGGTGGTGGCCAGGCGCAGGTTGCAGACGGCGGCGCCGCTGGGGGTGTAGCGCACTTCTGGGTCACGGCCCAGGTTGCCGATGAGGATGACTTTGTTGATCGAGGCCATGGGGCGCTCCAGGGAAGACGGTGGGCCAGGCCGGCAGGCGCCGCTGGCGATAGACCCTTGATTGTGCCGCAAGGGCCCGGGCGTACCATTCCCCAGCAAGGGGGTGCGGGTGCGCCCCCACTGGAGGCCCCGATGAACCGTCTGCTCACCCCCTGGCTGCTGAGCCTGACGCTGGCGCTGGGCGCCTGCCAGGCGGCCACGCCGCCCGCCACGCCGCCGGCTGCCAATGTGCCGGCCGATCTGCCGGGCCTGGGCCAGGCGCTGGACCAGGCGATTGGCGACGCGGCCTGCCGCGCCGATGCCGATTGCCGCACCGTGCCGCTGGGCCACCGGGCCTGCGGCGGGCCGTCGTCGTACCGGGCGTATTCGCTGCTGGGCGGCCAGCAGGCGCGCATCCTGGTGCTGGCCCAGGCCCAGCGCGAAGCCATGCGCGCCCAGGTGGAGCAGCGCGGCCTGGTGTCCGACTGCCGGGCGCTGATGGACCCGGGCGCGCAGTGCCTGACCGGGCGCTGCGTGCCGCGCAGCGATGCCAACGGTCGCGCGGTGTACTGATCAGGGCTCGCCGTCCCAGTAGTCCAGCGCCTCACCCTGGCGCTGCACCACCCGGGTGGTGGGCGTCCAGGCCATGGTCTTGCCGGAGTCGGGGTACTCGCACAGCTCGGGGTATTGGCGGGTGCTGATCGACAGGTACTTCAGCGGCGCGTCCGAGGTGTTGAGGATGTGGTGCGGGTACTCGGGGCCGGCGGGCAGGAACATCACGTCGCCCGCCTTGATCGCCAGCCGCTCGCCCGCCACGCGCAGCGTGCCGCTGCCTTCCAGCACGATGAACATCTCCTCTTGCGCATGGTGCAGGTGGTAGGGGCAGATCTGCTGGCCGGGCGGCACCACGTCCACCGAGCAGCCCAGCTGGCGCGCCGCGGTGCCGCGGGCCAGCACGGCGCCGCGGCCGGCGTACAGCGGTGGGCGCTCGAAGGATTCGGCCTGTGCGGGGTCGGCCAGGGCCTCGTCGATGTTGCGGATCAGGGCCTGGCGCAGGCGTTGGGCGTTGTCGGTCATGGATCCTCCTGATGGGGGTGCACCAGCATAGCGAGGCGGTGCGCCAGCTACCATCTCGCCCTTGATGCCGAACGCCACCCCTTCCCCTGCCCTGTCGATCCTGCACGAGGTCTTCGGCTACAGCGCCTTCCGCGGCCACCAGGCCGAGATCGTCGACCATGTGATTGCCGGCGGCGACGCGCTGGTGCTGATGCCCACCGGCGGCGGCAAGAGCCTGTGCTACCAGGTGCCGGCCATTGCCCGCCACCGCGCCGGTCAGGGCGTGACGGTGGTGGTCAGCCCGCTGATCGCGCTGATGCACGACCAGGTGGGCGCGCTGGAAGAGGCCGGCGTGCACGCCGCCTTCCTGAACAGCTCGCTCGATTCAGCCGGCGTGCAGCATGTGGAGCGCGAGCTGCTCTCAGGCCGGCTGGTGCTGCTGTACGCCGCGCCCGAGCGCATCACCCACCCGCGCTTTCTGGCGATGCTGGATTCGCTGCACGAGCGCGGCCAGCTGGGCCTGTTCGCGATCGACGAGGCGCACTGCGTCAGCCAGTGGGGCCACGATTTCCGCGAGGAATACCTGCAGCTGGGCGTGCTGGCCGAGCGCTTTGCCGGCGTGCCGCGGCTGGCGCTCACCGCCACCGCCGACACGCACACGCGAGCCGACATCGTCGAGCGCCTGTCGCTGCAGCACGCGCAGGCCTTTGTCAGCAGCTTTGACCGGCCGAACATCCGTTACACCATCGTCGAAAAGGACAACGCCCGGCTGCAGCTGCTGCGCTGGCTGCGCGACGAGCACGTGGGCGACGCCGGCATCGTCTACTGCCAGAGCCGCAAGAAGGTGGAGGAAACGGCCGAGTGGCTGAGCGCCGAGGGCATTCCCGCGCTGCCCTACCACGCCGGCCTGGAGGCCGAGATGCGCCGCCGCCACCAGGACCGCTTCCTGCGCGAGGAGGGCCTGGTGATGGTGGCCACGGTGGCCTTCGGCATGGGCATCGACAAGCCCGATGTGCGCTTCGTGGCCCACCTGGACCTGCCCAAGAACATCGAGGGCTACTACCAAGAGACCGGCCGCGGCGGGCGCGATGGCGAGCCCGCCGACGCCTGGATGGCCTACGGCTTGGCCGACGTGGTCAACCAGCGCCGCATGATCGACGAGAGCACCGCGGGCGACGAGTTCAAGCACCTGCAGCGCGGCAAACTGGATGCGCTGCTGGCGCTGTGCGAAAGCCTGGACTGCCGCCGCGTGCGCCTGCTGCAGTACTTTGGCGAGGAGCGCCCCGCCGGCTGGCGCTGCATGAACTGCGACAACTGCCTGCAGCCGCCCGCCCGCTGGGACGCCACCGAGGCCGCGCGCAAGGCGCTGTCATGCATCTACCGCTGCCACCAGCACTCGGGCTTCGGCTTCGGCTCGGGCCACCTGATCGACGTGCTGCGCGGCCAGTCCACCGACAAAACCCGCGCCCGCGGCCACGAAGGCCTGTCCACCTGGGGCATCGGCCGCGACCTGAGTGAGCCGCAGTGGCGCGGCGTGATCCGCCAGCTGATCGCGCTGGGCCATGTCACCACCGAGGGCGAGTACCACACGCTGGCGCTGGCTGATTCAGCCCGCGCGGTGCTGCGCGGCGAGGTGGCGATCGAGCTGCGCGAGCCGCGCGAGCCCACGCCGCGCAGCCGCAGCCGCGGCAAGGGCAGCACCGCCAGCCCGCGCAAGCTGCCGTCGATGGCGGCCTCGCTGGATGTGGACGGCCAAGCGCGCTTCGCGGCGCTGAAGGCCTGGCGCGCCGAGGTGGCCAAGGAGCACAATCTGCCGGCCTACATCGTCTTCAACGACGCCACACTGGCCCAGATGGCCGCCGAGCACCCCGGTACGCTGGACGACTTGGCGGGCATCAGCGGCGTCGGTGCCAAGAAGCTGGAAGCCTACGGGCGGCAGATCCTGCGCGTGCTGGACGCGGGTTGAGTCGGCCGCCGCGGGCTCAAGTCGGCGGCGCAGGGGACGACAAGGTGTTGTCCGCCGACGCGCGCCCATGCAGTACCCCCCCGTCGACTCCCTGCCGCGCCGCCGCCACTGGCTGCGGGTGCTGGTCATCACCGCAGTGGCCACGGCGGCCTCGCTGGCGCTGACGGCGCTGATCGTGGTGGTCGCGATGGGCCATGAATGGGCGCCCGCGGTCTGGTTGCCGGCCACGCTGGCACCCATGCTGATCGCGCCGCTGACGGCCTGGCCGATCCTGTCGCTGACCTATGCCCTGGATGCCGCCCATGCGGCCCTGCGGGAGGTCGCCGGCACCGATCCGCTGACCCAACTGCTCCACCGCGGCCGCTTCACCGAGCTGTTCGAGCACGACCTGGCCCAGGCGGCGCAGCGCGGCACCACGCCGGCCTTGCTGATCCTGGACCTGGACCACTTCAAGCAGGTCAACGACCAGCACGGCCACGCCGCGGGCGACGCCCTGCTGCGCGCGGTGGCCCGCACGCTGTGCGAGCGCGTGCGCGACGGCGACCGCGTGGCGCGCTGGGGCGGCGAGGAGTTCGTCGTGGGCCTGGGGGCGCACACCGGCGATGAGCTGCCGGCGCTGGGCCAGCGCCTGTGCGAGGCGATCGCGGCGATCCGGCTGCCGCTGGCCGATGGCACCACGCTGGGCACCAGCGCCAGCCTGGGCGGGGCGCGCTGGCGCGGCCCGGGCGACAGCCTGGACGCGTTGCTGCTGCGCGCCGATGCGGCGCTCTACCGCGCCAAGCAGGCCGGCCGCAACCGCCTGTGCCTGACCGACGACCCGGCGAGCTGAGGCCTTGTCCTCCAAATGAGGGAGTGAACCCCCGCAGTTGCGGGAATGTGCCGCTGAAGTTCCGGCGCGAGGCTTCCGATACCGGCTCATCAGCCCGTCGCCGGAGCCCGACATGCCGCCGCTGCCCCGCCCGCACACCGCCCGCGAAGAACACGCCAATGCCGCCAGCCATGCGCTGGGGCTGCTGGCGGCCGTGCTGGTGCTGGCCATGCTGGCCAGTGACCTGGCGGCGCCGCTGCTGGCGCTGGCGCGCGCGCACCAGCGCATCGGGCTGTGGGTGTTCGGCGTGACGATGGGCCTGTGCTTTGCCGCCTCGGCGCTGTTCCATGCCTGCGCCGACGGCCCGTGGCGCCGCGCGCTGCGGCGCGCCGACCACGCGGCGATCTACCTGTTCATGGCCGGCAGCTACACGCCGTTTGCGCTGCGCGATGTGCCGGGCGGCGATGGCTGGCTGGTGTTTGGCGCGGTGTGGGTGCTGGCCACGCTGGGCATGGCCGCCAAGATGCTGGACCGGCTGCGCGGCAAGCTGCTGAGCACCGCGCTGTACGTGGGTTTCGGCTGGGTGGTGGTGGCCGCGCTGCGGCCGGTGCTGGCGACCCTGCCGCCCTGGCCGCTGCTGCTGGTGGTGGGCGGCGCGCTGGCCTACTCGGTGGGCACGGTCTTCTACCTGCTGGACAAGCGCTGGCGCTGGGGCCACCTGGCCTGGCACCTGTGCGTGCTGGCGGGCTGCGGCTGCCACGCGGCGGCGGTGCTGGTCAGTCTGCGCTGACCGCGGTCCGCCCAGGGCGGCGGACACCTCGACAACACCGTTGCGCGCGCGGTCGCGCGGCGCCGCTCAGGCCACCGGGCTGCGCCGGGCGCTGCGCGCCACGCTGCGGGCCACCGGCGGCGCCGGATCGACCGGGTCCGTGGACGCCAGGCGCCAGGTGTTGCGGCCGCCGGCCTTGGCCTCGTAGAGGGCGGCATCGGCGGCGGCGGTGAGTTCGTCCTGGGTGCGGCCATGGCGCGGGTACAGCGCCGCGCCGATGCTGGGGCTGCTGTGCAGCGGCCGGCCGTCATGGACCATCGGCTCGGCAAAGGCGGCCAGCAGGCGCTCGCAGCTGGCCTGCACCTGCGCCGCATCGGCCGGCCAGGCCAGCAGCACGGCGAACTCATCGCCCCCCATGCGGGCCACGCTGTCGCTGGCGCGCACCTGGGCCTGCAGGCGGCGCGCCACCTCCACCAGCAGCGCATCACCGGCGGCGTGGCCCAGCTGGTCGTTGACCTGCTTGAAGTGGTCCAGGTCCACCACCAGCAGCGCAAAGCCCTGGCCCTGGCGGCGGGCCAGGCGTTCGAGCTGGTCGAAGCGCTCGCCGAACAGGCGGCGGTTGGCCAGGCCGGTCAGCGCATCGGTGAAGGCCATCTGCTCCAGCCGGGCCTGGCTGTCGCGCAGCGCGGCGGTGCGTTCCTCCACCAGCTGCTCCAGCGCGGCCTGGCGGCGGCGCAGCCAGGCGGTGCGCGCCTGCACCAGCGCGAACAGCGCGCCCAGGCCCATCAGGCCCAGCAGCGCGCGGAAGGCCGGGGTCTGGTGCCAGGCCGCGGGGATCACCACTTCCAGCTGCAGCGGCTGGCTGCTCCAGGCGCCGTTGCGGTTGGTGGCGCGCACCTGCAGCGCATGGCGGCCGGGCGAGAGGTTGGTGTAGGTGGCCCAGCGGTGGCGCGATTCGGTGCTGACCCAGTCGCCGTCCACGCCGTCCAGGCGGTGGCCGTAGCGCAGCAGCTCGGGCGCCGAGTAGTCCAGCGCCGAGAACTCCACCGCCAGGCCGCGGGTGCCCACCGGCAGCTCCAGCCGGCCCTGGCGCACGGCCGTGGCCCACTGGGCGCGCGGCAGCGGCTTGCCGTCCACGCGCAGCTCGCTGATCACCACCGCGGGGTCGTGGCGCCAGGCCTGCCAGCGGGCGGGGTCGATGGCGGTGAGGCCGCCGACGCCGCCGAAGAACAGCGTGCCGTCGGGCGCGCGGGTGCCGGACTTGGCCCAGTAGGTGGCCACGCCCACGCCGTCGGCCAGGCGCTGGGGCACGGCCTGCAGGGTGTCGGGGTCGATCCAGGCCACGCCGTCGTCGGTGCTGACCCAGACGCGGCCCTGCTCGTCGGCCAGCATCTGGGCGATGTTCAGGTCCTGCAGCCCCTGGTCCTCGCCGACCACCTGCACCCGGGCGTCGGGCTGCAGCGGCCGCTCCACCACGTAGACGCCGGCCCCGCCGGTGCCCAGCC
Organism: Ideonella alba; assembly: GCF_018069845.1. Taxonomy (NCBI): domain Bacteria; kingdom Pseudomonadati; phylum Pseudomonadota; class Betaproteobacteria; order Burkholderiales; family Sphaerotilaceae; genus Ideonella; species Ideonella alba. The sequence continues at coordinate 47,490 of NZ_JAGQDD010000018.1, read as the reverse complement.
ACAGGCGGCCGCGGGTGTCGGTGAGCAGGGCGTTGACGATCAGGCCCTTGAGCGCCGGACCCTGGGCCTGCGGCGAGGGGAAGGCGCCGAGCCGGCCGGTGGCCGGGTCCAGCAGCGCCAGGCCCGAGCGGGTGCCCAGCCACAGGCGGCCGTCGCCGGCCGGGGCGATCATCTCGACCCGGCGGTCGGTCAGCTCGGTGTGGACGACCCCGCCGGTGCCGCGCTCGTCCAGGCGCCACAGGCCGTCGGCGGCCCCGATCCACAGCGTGCCGGGCTCGCTGTGCAGCGACCACACGGTGGCGGTGGCCGGGCGCCCGGGCACCGCCACGCGCTCCACGCGGTCCAGCCGCTCGGTGGTGCGGTACAGGCCATGCTCGCTGCCGATGTAGACGTGGCCGGCGTGGCGCACCAGCGCATAGACCGCGCCCTCGGGCAGCCGCGTCGCCGGCGTGCCCGGCTGGGCGCGCAGCTGGCGCACGCGGCCGAGCACCGGGTCCAGTTCCTCGATGCCCAGCGGGCTGCCCACCCAGACCCGGCCGTCGGGCAGCGCCAGCACCGCGTCGGCGCTGTCATGCGACAGGCCACGGGAGGCACCGGTGCGGCCGGTGCGGCCGTAGAGCGTGGCCACCTGGCGGGCGGCGACGGGGTCATGGCGCATCAGGCTGCGGTCGCTGCCGATCCACAGCAGGCCGTCGCGGTCGGTCCAGACCAGCCACATCGCGTCGCTGTCCAGGCCGTTGGGTTGCAGCGGGTCATGGCGCACCGGCTGGCCGACCAGGGTCTGCGGATCCACCCGCAGCAGGCCGCGGGTCTTGCTGGCCAGCCAGATGTCACCGGTGGCGGCCTGGGTGATGTCCACGGTCTCGGCGCGGTAGGGCTGCGGGGTGGCGCCGTCGCGCTCGCGCACGGTCAGCAGCCGCTGCTGGGCCGGGTCCCACACGCGGGTGCCGGTGCGCAGGCCCAGCCAGAGGCGGCCGCTGCGGTCCTCGAACAGGCTGCGGACGATGGCGTCGGGCACGCCGGCCACGCGCTCGAACTGCCGCTGTTGCGGGTCGGAGCACCACAGACCGTGGTCGGTGCCTACCCACAGGCGGCCGTCGCGGGCGTTCACCAGGGCGGTGATGCGCAGCGCCGTGGCCCCCTCATGCACCAGGGCCACGCGCTCGACGCGGTGGGTGGGCGGGTCCAGGCGCACCAGGCCGCCGTCGCCGCCCACCCACAGGCGCTGCCCGGGGGCGTCGGCCAGGGCGCTGACGCTGGGGTGGGGCAGGCCGTCGGCGGCGGCGGGAAAGTGCTCGAAATCGTCGCTGTCGGGCCGGAAGCGCACCAGGCCGGCCGACATCGTGCCGGCCCACAGGCGGCCCTGGCGGTCGCGGAACAGGCGCTGGACGAAGGCATCGGGCAGCGCGCCGGGCCGGCCGGGGGCGGCGCGGTAGGCGCTCATGCGCTGGCCGTCCCAGCGCACCAGGCCGTTCTGGGTGCCGATCCAGAGCTGGCCGCTGGCGTCCTGCTCGATCGCGGTGGGCCCCAGGCTGTTGGGCAGGCCGTTCTCGTTGGCGATGCGCTGGATGATCGGGTCGGCCACGGCGCGCCAGTCGGTGCCGGCCTGGGCGGCGGGCAGCAGGGCCAGCCACAGGCCCAGGCCCGCCAGCCCGCAGACCGCAGGCAGCGGGCGGGGCGTTCGGCGGTGGCGGGCGGTATGGCTGGACATGGGCCCGGACAGGCCGGCGGGCCCGTGGCGGCGGTCAAGAGGGTGAATTGTGGGGCGGACCCCGCTCAGACGAGCCGGCAATAAGACCGGTTCACGCCCTTCTCAATCGGCATGGCACTCGTGAACATAAGTGCCGGGTGCGTCGCAGAGTACCGATTCGACCGGCGGCGTGCGCGCCTTGACGCGGCGGCCGCTGCCGTGGGCCGTCAGCCAGGCCTGCCAGGTGGGCCACCAGGAGCCCTCGCGGCGCTCGGCGCCGTCGGCCCAGTGCTCGGGATCCACCCAGGGGTCGCCGGGCGCGCGTGTGCGCAGCGCATGGTGGCGCCGCGGGTGGCCGGGCTCGCTGACGATGCCGGCGTTGTGGCCGGCATTGGTGAGCACGAAGCTGAGCTCGCCATCGACCAGGCGGTGGATCTTGTAGACCGACTTCCAGGGCGACACATGGTCCTGCTCGGTGCCCACCACGAACAGCGGCTGGCGGATGTCACCCAGCGAGACCGGCCGGCCCTGCACCGGGTAGCGCCCCTCGGCCAGCTCGTTGCGCAGGTAGCAGCGGCGCAGGTACTCGCTGTGCATCACCGCCGGCATGCGGGTGGTGTCGGCGTTCCAGGCCATCAGGTCGCTGGGCGCGTCGGCCTCGCCCAGCCACAGCGCGCGCAGGCGCTGCGACCACACCAGCTCGCGCGAGTGCAGGTAGGCGAAGCTGCCGGCCATCTGGCGGCCGCTGAGGAAGCCGCGCTCGGCCATCATGTCCTCGATCAGCGCGACCTGCGACTCGTCGATCAGCACGCCCATCTCGCCGGGTTCGGCGAAGTCGGTCTCGGCCGCCAGCAGCGACACGCTGGCCAGCGGCGGCAGCGCCGCGCCACCGGCCACGCCACCCGGGCGCGCCAGCGCGGCCGCGGCGATCGACAGCAGCGTGCCGCCCAGGCAGTAGCCGGCGGCATGCACCGGCTGGCCGCCGCACAGCCGGCCGATCGCGGCCAGGTTGTCCAGCACGCCCTGCTCCAGGTAGTCCTCCAGGCCGAGCAGGGCATCGGACTCGTCGGGGTTGTGCCAGCTGAGGATGTAGACGGTGTGGCCCTGCTCCACCAGCCAGCGCACCATGGAGTTGTGCGGCGACAGGTCCAGGATGTAGTACTTCATGATCCACGAGGGGACGATGAAGACCGGCTCGGCCTGCACATTGGCGGTCAGCGGCAGGTACTGGATCAGCTCGCTCAGGGCATTGCGGTGCACCACCCGGCCGGGGGTGACCGCCACCTCCACGCCGGGGCGGTAGGCCTGCGCCGGCGGGCGCAGCGGCGCCAGGCCCTGGTCGCGCCGCCAGGCGTCGAGCGCGTTGAGCGCGCCGTCCACCAGGTTGCCGCCCAGGCGCTCAGCGGTGCGCTGCAGCACCTCGGGGTGGGCCAGACCGGCGTTGGCGGGCGAGAGCATGTCCAGCCACTGGCGCGCCAGGAAGCGCGTCATCTCCTGGTGGTGCGCGGTCATGCCGCGCAGCGCGGTGGCGTCGGCCCACCAGCGTTCGGCGGCATGCTGGGCGTGGACCATCGGCGCCCAGGGCCATTGCTGCCAGGCGGGGTGGCGAAAGCGCGGGTCGCGGGTGTCGTCCGGGGCGCCGCCCAGCGCCTGGCCCCAGCACTGCAGCGCGGCCTGCTGGGCGCCGGCGGCCAGCCGCGCGGCCTGCGCCGGCTGGGTGGCCAGGTGCAGTGCCCAGTCGGTGAAGGCCAGCGCCAGCGAGATCGGCGACAGCCCGCCCCACAGCGGCGCGGCGGCGGCGTGGAAGCGGCTGTCGAGGGCCTGGGCGGCGGCGCGGGCAGCCTGCTCGGGATCGGTGCTGGCGTCAGGGGTGGAGGTGGTGTCCATGGTCACGATTGGAGCGCGCCGCGCCGCCGCCGTTCGCGCCAGCGGCCGGGTTTCTTGACCGAGGTCAGCTGCCGACGGGGCCGCCGTCGGCGCGGCGGATCACCAGCGTGGCCGAACGGGGCCGGCCGTCGGGGCGCTGGTCGGGCCAGTTCGAGAAGCGGCGCGGCTGGGCCGGGTCGTTGCGCTCGCCGGGTGCCTCGCCCGGGTGCTGGATGTTGATGAACATCGTGCGGCCATCGGGCGTGCCGGTGGCGCCGGTGATCTCGCAGCCCACCGGGCCGACCAGGAAGCGGCGCACCTCACCGCTGGCCGGGTCGGCGGCCAGCATGGCGTTGTTGCCCAGGCCGGCGTGCTCGCCGCGGCCCATCACGCTGCTGCTCATGTCGGTCTGGACCCACAGCACGCCGCGGCCGTCGACCCACAGGCCGTCGGGGCAGCCAAAGGCGTCGCCGCGGATGTTGCCGCGCGCCTCGGGGCGCTCGGCCGCGGGGTCGCCGGCCAGCACGAAGTGGTTCCAGCGGAAGGCCTCGCCGTCATGGTCGCCGTCTTCCTTCCAGCGGATGATCTGGCCCATGGTGTTGCGCGCGCGCGGGTTGGCGGCATCGGGCGCGGGCTGGCCTTCGGTGCCGCGGCGGCTGTGGTTGGTCAGCGTGCTGTAGACCCAGCCGTCATGGTCGACCGCGGTCCATTCGGGGCGGTCCATCTTGGTGGCGCCCAGCAGGTCGCTGGCCTGGCGGGCCTTGACCAGCACCTCGCCCTGGTCGGCGAAACCGTTGGCCGCGGTCAGCGGGCCCTGGCCGTGCACCAGCGGCAGCCAGCGGCCGCGGCCGTCGGCATCGAAGCGGGCGACGCTGAGTGTGCCGTGGTCCAGCAGCGTGGCGTTGGCGCGGGCGCCGCCGGGCTGGATCTTGTCGCGGCTGACGAAGCGGTAGAGGTACTCGTTGGCGGCGTCCTCGCCCATGTAGACCACCGCCCGGCCGTCGCGCGTGCGCACGGTGGTGGCGCCCTCGTGCGCGGCGCGGCCCAGTGCGGTGCGCTTGACCGGCGTGCTGGCGGGGTCGAAAGGGTCGATCTCGACCACCCAGCCGAAGCGGTTGGGTTCGTTCGGGTGGCGGCCGGCGTCGAAGCGCTCGTCGTGCAGGTGCCAGCCCAGCCAGGCCTGCTCGCCGGCCCGCAGGCCCCAGCGGCGCTGGTGGGCGTCGGGCTCGGGTGGCGGCTGGAAGTAGCCGATGAAGTTTTCCTCGCAGGTCAGGTAGGTGCCCCAGGGCGTGATGCCGCTGGCGCAGTTGTTGAACGTGCCCAGGATGCGCTCGCCCTTGGGATCGGCGGCGGTGCGCAGCAGCGGGTGGCCGGCGGCCGGGCCGCCCACCGCCATCGGCGTGCTGGCGGTGATGCGCCGGGCATGGCGCGAGGGCCGCACCACGTCCCAGCGCCCACCCTGCTCGCGCACCTCGATCACCGACACGCCGTGCGCGGCCTGCGACTTGCGGACCTTCTCGGCGTTCCAGCCGGCGCGGCCGTCGGGGAACAGCAGATCGGGGTCGACGTACTCGTGGTTCATCACCAGCAGGCCGCTGCGGCTGCCGTCCAGGCTGAAGAAGTGCAGGCCGTCGTGGTGCATGCCCAGCTGCGCGGCCTGCTCGTCGGCGCTGTTGCCGGCGTCCCAGCGGAAGGCGGGCATCGCGCCGGCCAGGCCCACCGGGTCGCCCCAGGGGGCGATGACCTGGGTGGTGTAGCCCTCGGGCACGCTGACCGTGTCGGCGCGCGACACCGGCACCGGCTTGAAGCCGATCAGCGACGGCGTGGCGGCAGCGGCCAGCGGGGCGGCCCAGCCGGCCGCCGCCAGCGCCACGCCGTGGCGCAGCGCCGAGCGGCGCGAGGCGTCGATCACCTCGGCCAGGTGCGGGTGGGGGCTGGGGTTGCTGTCTTCGGGTTCGGTGTTCATCGGTGCTCCGTCAGGCGTCCAGCAGGCTGAACGCCGCCTGTGCCGCCACGCGGCCTTCATCGGTGGGCACGACCCACAGCTCGACCGCGCTGTCCGCCGCATGGATGGCGGCCACGCGGTCGCCGCGGGCGGCGCTGTTGGTGCTGGGGTCGAGCCGCACGCCCAGGTGGGCCAGGCCGGCGGCCAGCTCGGCGCGCAGCGCGGCGTCATGCTCCCCGATGCCGCCGGTGAAGGCGATCGCGTCCAGCCCGCCCAGCACCGCGGCCAGCGCGCCGGCCTCGCGCAGGCAGCGGTGGGTGAACAGGGCGATGGCTTCGGCGGCGGCCGGTTCGGTGCTGGCGCGCAGGGTGCGCATGTCGGCGCTCAGGCCCGACACGCCTTTCAGGCCGCTGCGGCGGTAGAGCAGGTCTTCCAGCGCGTCGGCGCTCCAGCCCTGGCGCAGCAGGTGCAGCAGCACGCCGGGGTCGAGGCTGCCGCTGCGCGTGCCCATCATCAGGCCTTCCAGTGCCGAGAAGCCCATGGTGGTGGCCACCGAGCGGCCGCCGCGCAGCGCGCACAGGCTGGCGCCGTTGCCCAGGTGGGCCAGCAGCACGCGGCCGCCGGCGCGCGCGCTGTGCTGCGGCAGCGTCTGCGCCAGGTACTGGTAGGACAGGCCATGAAAGCCGTAGCGGCGCAGGCCCTGCGCGGCCAGTGCGCGGTCGGTGGGCAGGGCCCGCTCGACCGCCGGCAGCGTGGCGTGGAAGGCGGTGTCGAAGCAGCCCACCTGCGGCAGCTGCGGCAGCGCCTGCAGGAAGGCGGCCACGCCGTCCAGGTTGTGCGGCTGGTGCAGCGGCGCCAGCGGCGCCAGCGCGCGCAGGCGCTGCAGCGCGGCGGCGTCCAGCCGGCAGGGGGCGATGAACGCCTCGCCGCCGTGGACGATGCGGTGGGCCACCGCCAGCAGCCGGGCGCCGCGCTGGGTGCAGTCGTGCAGCAGGCGCTGCAGCGCCGCGCTGAAGGCGGCTTCGCCGGCGGCCTCCAGGCCCTCGATCTGGCCGGTCCACAGCGCCGCGCCCTGGCGCGGGTAGAGGCCGAACTTCAGCGACGAGGAACCAGCGTTGACGGCCAGCACGGCCTCGGTCACTGGACGACCCTCCGCACGGCGCGCTCCGGGATGAGCGCTTGGGAGCGGCTCGGCGGGCTCACTGGAATACCTTCGTGCTCCGCACTCCGGTATTCGCCCTTGAGGCGGCTCGGCGGGCTCACTGGAATACCTTCGTGCTCCGGAATTCGCCCTTGAGGCGGCTCGGCGGGCTCATGCCGCCGCCTCCGGCGCCGTCTGGCGCGCCAGCAGGGCCGCCAGCGCGGCCGAGGCGACGCGCGAATCCGCCCCGTCGGCGCGGCTGGTCAGCGCGATCGGCACGCGCGCGCCCAGCACCACGCCGCAGCTGGAGGCGCCGGCCAGGTATTCGAGCTGCTTGGCCAGCATGTTGCCGGCCTCCAGGTCGGGCACGACCAGGATGTCGGCCTGGCCCGAGACCGGCGAGCTGATGCCCTTGATGCGCGCGGCCTCGGCCGAGATGGCGTTGTCGAAGGCCAGCGGACCGTCCAGCACGGCACCGCTGATCTGGCCGCGGTCGGCCATCTTGCACAGCGCGGCGGCGTCCAGCGTGGAGGCGATCCGCGGCGTCACCGTCTCCACCGCCGACAGGATGGCCACGCGCGGCCGCGCCACGCCCAGCGCCTGGGCCAGCGTGATGGCGTTGCGCACGATGTCGGCCTTGACCTCCAGCGAGGGGGCGATGTTGATGGCCGCATCGGTCACCAGCAGCGGCTTGGGGTAGGCCGGCACGTCGAAGCGGAAGACATGCGACATGCGCCGGCCGGTGCGCAGCCGCGGCTCGGCCAGCACGGCCTGCATCAGCTCGTCGGTGTGCAGGCTGCCCTTCATCAGCATCGCCACCTCGCCGCTGGCGGCCAGGGCCGCGCCCTGGGCGGCGGCGGCGTGGCTGTGCGGCACGTCCACCAGGCGGTGGCGGGACAGGTCCAGGCCCAGGCTGCTGGCCAGCGATTGCAGGCGGTGCGCCGGGCCCACCAGCACCGGCTCGATCAGACCCTGGTCGGCGGCGTCCAGCGCACCGCGCAGCGAGGGCTCGTCGCAGGGGTGGACCACGGCGCAGCGCACCGGCGCGGCGCCGGAGACGGTCTGCACCCACTCGCGCAGCCGGGCGGCGGGGTCGAACAAGTGCAGCCGCGGCAGCGCGGGGCGCGGCCGGATGACCTTGTGGGCGGGCGCGCGCACCTCGGCGCGGCCGGTGACCACCTGCTCACCGGCCTGGTTGTGCACCTCGCAGTCCAGGCTCACGCCGCGCGTGGCCTCGTCCTTGGCGGTGACGGTGACGGTGACGGTCAGCGTGTCGCCCACCCGCACCGGGCGGTGAAAGCGCAGGTCCTGCGCGACGTAGATGGTGCCCGGCCCGGGGAACTCGGTGCCCAGCACGCTGGAGATCAGCGCGCCGGCCCACATGCCGTGGGCGATGACGCCGTGGAAGCGCGTGCCCTCGGCGTACTCGGGGTCGAGGTGGGCGGGGTTGTGGTCGCCCGAGACCAGCGCGAAGGCCTGGATGTCGGCCATGCTGAGCGTGCGCACCAGCTGGGCGCGCTGGCCCAGGCGCAGCTCGTCGAAGGTCAGGTTCTCGATGGTGTCGGCGGCGATGTCGTCCATGGGCCCGATTCTGCGCCGGCCAGGTGACGGCTTCAGGACGCCGCGCTGTCCTCGCGCAGCGCCTTGAGCAGCGCATCCATGTGGATCACCGCGTGGCGCTGGTCGGGGGCGTCAAGCACGCCCTCGCGCTTGAGCTGCGAGATCAGGCGGCTGGCGGTCTCGATCGTCATGTCGAGCATCGCGCTCATCTCCAGGCGCGCGGGCAGCCAGACGCTGCCGCCGTCGGCGTACTCGCTGAGCTTGAGCAGCAGGCGCAGCATGCGGTGGCGCGCCGGGCCGGAGCACAGCTCGGTGAGCCACTCGTCCGCGTCGTCCAGGGCGCGCTGCCAGCGCTTCATCAGGTCGACCAGGATCTCGGGGCGGTCGCGCGAGAGTTCGTCGACCAGGGTGCGTGGCACGCGGCAGACGCTGACCTCGGTGCAGGCCACGGCGTCGGCGGCGTAGGTCTGGCCCAGCATGGCTTCGAGGCCCAGCATGTCGGAGCGGCCGGCCAGGCGCAGGATGCGGCGCTCGCCGCGCTCGCTGGTGCGCTCCAGGCGGACGATGCCCTCGCGCACGGTGTAGGCGGCGCTGCCCACCGCCTGGGCGGCATAGAGGCTCTGGCCGGGCTGCAGCCGGATGTCGGCGATGTGGACGTGGATGCTGTCCAGCGCCGCATGGTCCAGCACGCCGAAGAGGGCAAAACGCCGCACGCCGCAGTCGGCGCAGACCTGGGCCTGCGGGTTGAACAGCGCGTGCTTCAGGGGAATCACGGAGGCGGGGCTCATCCGGCCAGTATGCCGGGGGCCCGGGCCCCGGTGGACGACAGGCCCTGTTGCCCTATCGGGCAGTGCGGTTGGGCCAGTCGGGCGTCAGTAAATGCTCACTGACGCGCAGGCGCTGCATCAGCGCTTCTGGTCGGCCTTCTGGGTGCGGGCGCGGGTGCGGCTCTCGCTGTGGCCGACGGACGTCCAGAAGGGTTCGAACTTCTGGCCCTTGTCGGTACCGGCATCAAAGCGCCCCAACGGCACGCGGGCAACCGGTTTGTAAGTGTGTGCTGACTTCTGCATGGTGGGTCCTGTCTGGCAGCGCTTGCGGGGCTGCCTCGAGGATGCAACGCAGCATCGTTGACGTCGGATGACAAGGCGTTCACAAAAAAGCGACGGGTGACCGGGCGGGGCGGGCCGACTATCATGACCGGTTGCCTTCGCCCGGCGCCGTGCCGGGCCGCTCCCGCCATGTCCGACCACGCCCACGTCCCCGGCCGCGCCCTGATCTCGGTGCGCGGCGCCCGCACCCACAACCTGAAGAACGTCGACCTCGACCTGCCCAAGCACGCGCTGGTGGTGATCACCGGGCTGTCGGGCTCGGGCAAGTCCAGCCTGGCCTTCGACACGCTGTACGCCGAGGGCCAGCGCCGCTACGTGGAGAGCCTGTCGGCCTATGCGCGGCAGTTCCTGCAGCTGATGGACAAGCCCGATGTCGACGTGATCGAGGGCCTGTCGCCCGCCATCAGCATCGAGCAGAAGGCCACCAGCCACAACCCGCGCTCCACCGTGGGCACGGTGACCGAGATCCACGACTACCTGCGCCTGCTCTACGCCCGCGCCGGCACGCCCTTCTGCCCCGACCACGGCCTGCCGCTGCAGGCGCAAAGCGTGAGCCAGATGGTCGACGCGGTGCTGGCCCTGCCCGAGGGCACCCGGCTGATGGTGCTGGCGCCGGTGGTGCGCGACCGCAAGGGCGAGTTCGCCGAGCTGTTCCAGGACATGCAGGCCCAGGGCTATGTGCGCTTCCGGGTGGACGGCGCGGTGCTGGACGCGGCGGACGTGCCGGCGCTGAAGAAGAACGAGAAGCACGACATCGACGTCGTCATCGACCGCCTGAAGTCGGGCGAAGGCATGAAGCAGCGCCTGGCCGAGAGCTTCGAGGCCGCCCTGCGCATCGCCGATGGGCGTGCGATCGGGCTGGAGATGGACAGCGGCCAGGAGCACCTGTTCTCGTCGAAGTACGGCTGCCCGGTATGCAGCTACTCGCTGCCCGAGTTGGAGCCGCGCCTCTTTTCGTTCAACGCCCCGGCCGGCGCCTGCCCACACTGCGACGGCCTGGGCGTGCAGACGGTGTTCGACCCCGAGCGGGTGGTGGCCTTCCCGTCGCTGAGCCTGGGCTCGGGCGCGATCAAGGGCTGGGACCGGCGCAATGGCTACACCTTCTCGCTGCTGGAGAGCGTGGCCGCGCATTACCGGGCGGACATCGACCAGCCCTTCGAAGCCCTGCCCGAGGCGCTGCGCCAGGTCATCCTGTACGGCTCGGGCGAGGAGGAGATCAGCTTCACCTACGAGGCCGAGGGCAAGAACGGCAAGACGCGCAGCGTCAAGCGCTCGCACCCCTTCGAGGGCGTGATCCCGAACTTCGAGCGCCGCTACCGCGAGACCGACTCGGTCGCGGTGCGCGAGGACCTGGCGCGCTACCAGGCCGCCAAGCCCTGCGCCCACTGCGGCGGCACGCGCCTGAAGCGCGAAGCGCGGCATGTCTTCCTGCCCGGCAGTGCGGCCGAGCGCGGCCGGCCGATCTACGAGGTCGAGCACCTGACGCTGTCCGAGGCCCTGCAGTGGTTCGGCGCGCTGAAGCTGGAGGGCGCCAAGGCCGAGATCGCCGACAAGGTGGTGCGCGAGATCCGCTCGCGGCTGAAGTTCCTCAACGACGTGGGCCTGAACTATCTGAGCCTGGACCGCAGCGCCGACACGCTCAGCGGCGGCGAGGCCCAGCGCATCCGCCTGGCCAGCCAGATCGGTTCGGGCCTGACCGGCGTGATGTATGTGCTGGACGAGCCCAGCATCGGCCTGCACCAGCGCGACAACGAGCGCCTGATCGGCACCCTCAAGCACCTGCGCGACCTGGGCAACAGCGTGCTGGTGGTGGAGCACGATGAAGACATGATCCGCGCCGCCGACTGGTGCGTGGACATCGGCCCCGGCGCCGGCGTGCATGGCGGGCGCATCATCGCCAGCGGAACGCCCGATCAGCTGGCCGCGCACCCCGATTCCCTGACCGGGCGATACCTGGGCCGGGTGCTGAAGATCGCCACGCCGCGTGAACGCCGGCCGCGCAACGACCAGCTGCCGGTGCCGGCACTGCGGGTGGTGAACGCGCGCGGCAACAACCTCAAGGGCGTGACGGTGGAGATCCCGGTGGGGCTGCTGACCTGCGTCACCGGCGTGTCGGGCTCGGGCAAGAGCACGCTGGTCAACGACACGCTCTACGCCGCGGTGGCGCGCAAGCTCTACGGCAGCCACGCCGAGCCCGAGGCGCACGACGCCATTGAAGGTCTGGAGGCCTTCGACAAGGTGATCAACGTCGACCAGAGCCCGATCGGCCGCACGCCGCGCTCCAACCCGGCCACCTACACCGGCCTGTTCACGCCGATCCGCGAACTCTTCGCCGAGGTGCCGGCGGCGCGCGAGCGCGGCTATGGCGCCGGGCGCTTCAGCTTCAATGTCAGCGGCGGGCGCTGCGAGGCCTGCCAGGGCGACGGCGTGATCAAGGTGGAGATGCACTTCCTGCCGGATGTCTACGTGCCCTGCGACATCTGCCACGGCCAGCGTTACAACCGCGAGACCCTGGAGATCCTCTACAAGGGCCGCCACATCGCGCAGGTGCTGGACATGACGGTGGAAGAGGCGCACGGCTTCTTCAGCGCCGTGCCCACCATCGCCCGCAAGCTGCAGACCCTGCTGGACGTGGGCCTGGGCTACATCACGCTGGGACAGAGCGCCACCACGCTGTCCGGCGGCGAGGCGCAGCGGGTGAAGCTGGCGCTGGAGCTGAGCAAGCGCGACACCGGCCGCACGCTCTACATCCTGGACGAGCCCACCACCGGCCTGCACTTCGCCGATATCGAGCTGCTGCTCAAGGTGCTGCACCAGCTGCGCGACGCCGGCAACACCATCGTCGTCATCGAGCACAACCTGGACGTGATCAAGACCGCCGACTGGTTGATCGACATGGGCCCCGAGGGCGGCGCCGGCGGTGGCACGGTGGTGGCCGAGGGCACGCCGGAGACCGTGGCCGCCGCGCCGGCCAGCCACACCGGGCGCTTCCTGGCGCCGCTGCTGGCCGAGGGCTGAGCCGCCGGCGCCAGCTCAGCCTGGCGGCAGCTCGGTGACGCGGTCGCGGCCGGCCTGCTTGGAGGCGTAGAGCGCCTGGTCGGCGCGCTCGACCAGGGTCTGGGCCGATTCACCGGCCTGCCAGCGGGTCAGACCCACCGACAGCGTCACCCGCGCCAGCGTCTCGTTGCTGTCGTGGCGCTTGATGCGCGCCGCGCTGACGCGCTGGCGCACCTGTTCGGCCAGCGCCAGCGCCTGGGGCCGCTCGGCCGCGGGCAGCAGCACCGCGAACTCCTCGCCGCCGATGCGCGCCACCGTGGCCTCGGCCGGCGCCAGCGCGCGCACCAGTTGCGCCACGGCGCGCAGCACCTGGTCGCCGAAGCCGTGGCCCCAGGTGTCGTTGACCTGCTTGAAATGGTCGATGTCCAGCGCCAGCAGCCAGATGCCGGTGGCCGGGCCGACCGGGATCGACAGGCACTGCGCCAGCGCCTCGTCGAAGCCGCGGCGGTTGGCCAGGTTGGTCAGCGGGTCCACCACCGCGTCGCGGCGGGCGCGGTGGACCTCGTCGCGCAGCTGGTCGATCTCGCGCTGGTTGGCGGCCAGCCGGTCCTGCAGGGTCTGCAGCGCCTGGCGCATCTGCTGGGTGTCGGCCATCACCGCGCTGACGGCGTCGCTGGCGCGGTCGGTTTCGGTGGACAAGGCCTGGCTGAGCCGGTCGAGGGCGTCGCCATAGCGGGCGGTGGAGTCGCCGGCAGCCTGGGCGCTGTCGGCCATGCCGGCCAGCAGGTGCTGCATGCCGTCGGCCACGCGGCGGGCGGCGTCGGCGTCGAAGCCGGCGACGAAACGCTGGTAGAGCGCCAGCGTGGTGGCCTCGTCCAGGCGGCCGTCACGGGCCAGGGCCTCGTCGACCGCCGCGCGCAGCGCCGGATCGCGCTGGGCCACGTAGCCGTACCAGACCGCATAGCTGACGGGGTGCAATGCGGCAGCCTGGCGCGACATCAAGGGCAGGGCCTTGCGCAGCCACTCGGCACTCAGTTCGATGCTCTCGGTGTAGTGGTTCAACGTCGTCACTCCCAACAACGTGCGGCGTCTTGGCGTGGGATCGATTGTGATCGGCAGCGGCGCCCTCTGACACGCATGCGACAGACACAAGATACCGGTTTTTCTGCAAAATACTGCGGCTCGGCGTCTGAGGCGCACCACACGATGGTGGATCTCGCGCCTCCCGGCAGCCCAACACGCTGCCGACACGCCAACAAGGCCGGCGCCAGGCAGCCCGGCAGGAGAGGGAGATGCAGTCTGACCCCGCGCAGGCATGGACACCGTCCGAGTCCGAACGGCTCGAGGTGCTGCGCATGCTGGACCTGCTGGACGGCCAGCCCGTCTCCACGCTCGACGCCCTGGTGCAGGCCGCCCGCGCCGCCACCGGCCGGCGCATCGCGCTGGTCAGCCTGGTCGATGACCAGGCCGCCCACCATGTCTCGCGCGACGGCCTGGACACGCTGAGCACGCCCAAGGCCCTGGCCTTCTGCAGCCTGGCCATCCGCAGCGACGAGTTCTACGAGATCTCCGACCTGCGGGTCGATCCGCGCTTTGCCCAGCATCCGCTGGTCGACACCGCCCAGGGCCTGCGCCACTACGCGGCAGCCCAGTTGCGCGTGGACGGCCACGCGCTGGGCACCTTGTGCGTGCTCGACCACGAGCCCGGCCCGCTGCCACTGCAGGCGAGGGCCACGCTGCTGTGCCTGGCCGAGGCCGCCGCACAGTGGCTGGACCTGCAGCACCGTCACCGCCGGCTCGAGAACCAGGCCGAGCGCCTGGTCGACCTGGTGCGCGCCGCCGGCGACTGGGCCTGGGAGAGCGACGAGCACGACCGCCTGATCTGGATCGACGGTGAGCTGCTGCGCATCACCGGCCTCGACCCGGCCGAACTGCTGGGCCAGCCGATGCAGCGCGAGCCCTTGGTGGATGGCGGCGGCCAGGAGCTGCCGCAAGGCGGCGACCTGCTGCAGGTGCTGGAGCGCCGACAGGCCTTCTCCCGCCTGGTCACCGCGATGGACTGCCCGCGCGGGCGCCTGCTGGTGTCGCGCAGCGCGCAGCCGGTGTTCGACCTGCAGGGGCGCTTCCGCGGCTACCGCGGCTCGGCGCGCGACATCACCGCCCGCGTCGAGCGCGACAAGCTCTGGCGCGACCGTGCCGCGCTGGAAGCGGTGCACCGCAGCCGCAGTGCCTTCCTGTCGCGGGTCAGCCATGAGCTGCGCACGCCGCTCAACGCCATCCTCGGCTTCACCCAGCTGATGGCGATGGACACCCAGCATCCGCTGGCAGCGCCGCAGGCGCAGCGCCTGGACGGCGTGCGTCGCGCCGGCCAGCACCTGCTGGAGCTGGTTGACGACGTGCTGGAGGTGGTGCGCCTGGGCCAGGGAGGGCGGCAGCTGGCCTCGGTGGCGCTGGCCCTGGCGCCGCTGGCAACGCGCGCCATGCAGCCGCTGCAGGCGATGGCGGACCTGGCGCAGGTGACGGTGCGTGTCGACATCGACCCCGCGCTGCAGGTGCTGGGTGACGAGACCGGGATCGGCCAGGTCCTGGGCCACCTGCTGTCCAACGCGATCAAGTACAACCGCCCGGGCGGCCGGGTCCGGCTGGCCGCCAGCCGCCAGGGCCCCTGGGTGCGCCTGACGGTGGAGGACACCGGCATCGGCCTGGCCCCGGGCGAGCTGCAGCAGCTCTTCCAGCCCTTCCAGCGCGCCGGCGCCGAGCGGCGGCGCGTGCCGGGCAGCGGCCTGGGCCTGGTGCTGGTGCGCGAGCTGGTGGGCGCGATGCGCGGCCAGGTCGACGCCACCAGCACGGCCGGCGTGGGCAGCTGCTTCAGCGTGGAGCTGCCCGCCCCCGAAGGCGCGGCCGCACCCGCCACCGCGCAGCCGCGGCCGGCGCGCCGAGTGCTCTACATCGAGGATGAGCCGCTGAACGTGCTGCTGATGCAGGAGGTGTTCAAGGCCCGGCCCGAGTGGGAACTGCGCGTGGGGCGCGACGGCGAGGAGGGCCTGACCCTGGCCCAGTCCTGGCAGCCCCACCTGGCGCTGATCGACATGAACCTGCCCGACATGAATGGCCTGGAGGTGCTGCGCCGCCTGCGCGCCGACGAGCGCACGCGCACGCTGCGCTGCGTGGCGCTGTCGGCCGACGCAATGAGCGAGCAGGTGCAGTCGGCGCGGGCGGCCGGCTTCGACGACTACTGGACCAAGCCGATCGACCTGAACCACCTGCTCGACGCGGTGGGCCGGGCGATCGACGGCGCCTGAGGCGCGCGGCGGCGCCGAGCGCGCAAGAAAAAGCCGGCACGTGGCCGGCTCAGGAGGCTGACGGGCGGCCGAGGCCGCCGTCGAGCGTCAATCAGCTCAGGTGGCTGTTGATCAGCTTGGTCATCTCGAACATCGAGACCTGCGCCTTCTTGAAGATTTCCTTCAGCTTGGCGTCGGCGTTGATCATGGTCTTCTGGACCTTGTCCTGCAGACCGTTCTTCTTGATGTACTCCCAGACCTTCTTGGTCACCTCGGTGCGCGGCAGGGCCTTGTCGCCAATCACGGCGGCCAGGTGGGCGCTGGGGGTCATCGCCTTCATGAAGGCGGCGTTGGGGGTGCGCTTCTTGGCCGGAGCGGCCTTCTTCGCGGGAGCCGCCTTCTTGGCCGGCGCCGCCTTCTTGGCCGGAGCGGCCTTCTTCGCCGGAGCGGCCTTCTTGGCGGGGGCCGCCTTCTTGGCCGGAGCCGCCTTTTTCGCCGGAGCGGCCTTCTTGGCCGGAGCCTTCTTCGCAGTTGCCATGTCGATTCTCTCCATCAAGTGAACTGTTGATGTGCCGGGACCGGGCGAGGGTCGCGTGAACCCAAGTTCTCAGCGGCACCGCAGCGGGGCCAATGGTACTGCGCGGATACCCGGCTGAGAAGCTGTTTTCCCTCGTAAAACGGCCTCGGAAAGGCCTCGCAGCCTCTTTTTTGTCTCCTCGGCACGTCAGGCTGGCAGGGCCCTATACCGTCACCAGTATGTTGGCGCGCTGTCCAGGCCTCAGAATCGCGGCATCGTCCTGCTCGCTTCACGGCCTGGCGTTCCATGAAACTCATCGTCCGATGGCTGCTGCTGGCAGCCGCCCTGCTGCTGGTGGCCCACCTGTACTCCGGCGTCAGCGTGGCCGGCTTCGGTACCGCCCTGATCGCCGCCGGCGTGCTGGGCCTGCTCAACACGCTGGTGCGCCCGCTGCTGGTGCTGCTGACCTTGCCGGTGACGCTGCTCACGCTGGGGCTGTTCCTGTTCGTGATCAATGCGCTGATGTTCTGGTCGGCGGCGTCGCTGCTCGACGGCTTCGCGGTGACCGGCTTTGCGGCGGCGCTGATCGGCTCGGTGATCTACAGCCTGTGCGGCGTGGTCATCGACCTGGCGGTGGAGCGGCTGTTCCAGCGCGAGTGAGGCTCAACCCGGATCGGGCACGCGCTCGCCGTGCTGCTCGATCCACAGCCGGCGGCGCTCGGCCTCGGCTTCGCGCAGGCGCGACTCGATGATCGCGGCGTCCTGGTAGCCCTGCGCGCCAGTGCCGCGTGCGGCCTGCTGGGCGGCGCGGAAGCGGTCGACCGCGCCGGTGACGTCGCCTCGCGCCCAGCGTGCCTCGGCCAGCGCGCCCAGCGCGCGCACCTGCTGGCCCAGCGGCTGCGCCGAGGCCGCCAGCGCGTCCCAGGCGGGCGCGTCGCGGCGATGTTCCACCACCCAGGCCTGCAGCGCTTCGGTGGAGGCGCGCAGGCCGGTGTCGGCGCCGGGCTCGCCCAGGCGGGCCAGGGTCTGCGCGGTCTGGGCGCGCAGCAGCAACGCGGCGCGGCTGGCATCGGTGCCCAGCGCGTCGCTGGCCTGGTGCAGCCGGGCGGCCAGATCGGCCGAGGGCGCATCGCCGCTGGCGCGCGCCAGCAGAATCTCCAGGCGCAGCAGCCGCCACAGGCGGCGCAGCACCGGCGCATCGGGCTGGCTGTCAGCCACCAGTGACAGGCCGGCCGCGGCCTGCTGATCGGCCAGCGTGAAGTCGCGCAGGCGCGAGGACGCCAGCGCGGCGCCGTAGAGCTGCGCCTGGCGCGCCAGATCGGCTGCGGGCGATCCCAGGGCGCCGGCGGCCTGCACCCGGCGCAGCGAGGCCTCGCCGGGGTCGGACAGCGCCCGCGCACGCGCCTGCATCAGCGCGTGGCGGGCCTGGCCGGCAGCGGGGCCGCGGGTCAGGCCCTCGGCGCGCAGCCGCGCCTCGGTGATGCGCTCGCTGGTCAGCGGATGGCTGCGCAGGTAGGGGTAGAGGCCGGCGTCATTCAGGCGCGAGGCGGCGTCGAGCTTCTCGAACATCGCGCTCATGCCGCCCAGGCCGAAGCCGGCGGCGCCCATCAGGTCCAGGCCGATGCGGTCGGCCTCGCGCTCCATGTCACGCGAGAAGTTCAGTTGCCCCTGCGCGGCGATCGCCTGCGAGCCGACGATCACCGCCTGCAGGCCATCGGGGCTGCGCGACTTGGCCGCCGCCAGCACCCCCAGCAGCATGCCGGCCATCGTGGCCATGGACTGCCGGCTGTTCTGGCCGATGCTGCGCGCGATGTGGCGCTGGGTGACGTGGGTGAGTTCGTGCGCCAGCACCGAGGCCAGTTCATCCCGGGTGGCGGTGATCGCGATCAGGCCCAGGTAGACGCCCAGGTAGCCGCCCGGCAGCGCGAAGGCGTTGACCGCGCGGTCGCGCACCAGGAAGCCTTCCCAGGCAAAGCGGCGCGCCAGGTCGGCGTCGATCGCGTCGCGCTCGCGGGCGGCGGCCAGCAGCGGGCCGAGCAGGTCGTCCAGGTACTCCTGCAGCAACAGGTCCTCGAGGTAGTCGGGGTCCTTGCGCAGGTCGCGCATGATGTTGTCACCCAAGCGCCGCTCCTGGAGGATGTCGACATCGTCCGAGGCCGAATCGCCCAGGGCGGGCAGGCGCTGCGCCGATTGCGCCAGCACCGTGGGCGCCGGCGCGGCCAGCAGCGCCAGGGCCAGCGCCAGGGCGCTGCGGCGCCACGGAAGAAGCGATGTGAAGGACATGTGAAGCACCGGCGCCGCCGGGCCGTCAGGAAGCAGGTGGCCTCCTCACTGACCCCGGACGCGGGGGAAAGTTCGGTCGCTATCATGGCACCGACGCAGGCCCCGCGGCCTGCGGACCCACCCCACCCGGACCCGGCGATGAGCACCTCCCCCCTGACCCATTTCGACGCCCACGGCCAGGCCCACATGGTCGACGTGGGCGCCAAGACCGAGACCCACCGCATCGCCCGCGCCGCCGGCAGCATCCGCATGCAGCCCGAGACGCTGGCGCTGATCGCCTCGGGCAGCGCCAAGAAAGGCGACGTCATCGGCATCGCCCGCATCGCCGCGATCCAGGCCGCCAAGCGCACCGCCGACCTGGTGCCGCTGTGCCACCCGCTGCCGCTCACCCGGGTGGCGGTGGACTTCCGGCTGGACGAGGCCAGCAGCAGCGTGCACTGCGAGGTGCAGGCTGAAACCGTCGGCAAGACCGGTGTCGAGATGGAAGCCCTGACCGCCGTGCAGGTGGGCCTGCTGACGATCTACGACATGTGCAAGGCCGCCGACAAGGGCATGGTCATGACCGACATCCGCCTGCTGGAGAAGCAGGGCGGCAAGAGCGGCCACTGGGTGGCCGCGAGCACCGACGCCTGAGTCAGCGCGGCGCGCGGCGGCCGAAGTCGGCCGGCGTGTAGACGCGTTCAGGCGCTTCGCACTGGAAGGGCAAGGGGGTCGGCGGCGCATCGCAGACCGCCAGGAACTCGCGCGCGTCGGGGTTGCGGAACTCGCGCAGGCGCTCGACCAGGAAGCGCGCGCGATCGCGCTCACCGATCTCGTCCAACGCGCGTGCCCAGGCGATCATCAGGCGCGTGTCGAGCAGCGCATGGGTGGCGCGGTCGAAAGCGGGCATCTGGGTGGACGGCTGCTCGGCCACGGTGACCGCGGCGTAGTCGGCGTGGTGACCGAACAGCAGGCTGCCCTGCCCGCGGGCGATGCGCTGCTCCAGCGTGCTGCGGCCATCGCCCGGGCCGAACACCGCCACCACCTTGGCATAGTCCTGCAGCACGAAGGCCGTGGTCAGCAGCACCGCCGCCCCCACCGGCAGCCAGGACGGCGAGCGCGCCGGATCGGCCCGATCCGCCCGGGACGCGCCCAGCGCATGGCCCCAGGCCCAGGCGGTGGGCAGCAGGAAGTAGGCATACCACAGTGGGTACTCCAGCATGCTGTGCAGGCCGATCAGCAGCACCATCATCCAGGCGGCGCGGGCGCGCAGGCCGGCGTCGTCGTCCTGCAGTGACCAGGCGCGCCGCGCCGCCAGGCCCAGGCCGACCAGCAGCAGGCCCATCAGCAACGCCGCCGCGGGCAGGCCCAGCTCGACCATGAACTGCAGCGGCAGGTTGTGGGTGTGGTCGAAGAAGGCCACCGGCCGGCCGGGGAAGACGCCCAGCGTCCAGGCGAAGTTGAACTCGCCGAAGCCCACGCCCATCCACGGATGCGCAGCGATCAGCGCCAGGGTGTTGCGCCAGATGCCGAAGCGCGAGGACGAGATGTCGCCGCCCGCATCCAGCCGCGCCGCACCGCCGAAGGTGTGCGCGGTCTGCTGCGCCCACAGGTCCATTCCCCACCAGCACAGCGCGTAGACCAGCGGCGTGGCCAGCAGGCCCAGCCGCAGCGTGCGCGGCATGCGCCGGTCCAGCGCGCCCCACACCGCCAGCAGCAGCATGCCGACCGCGCCGGTGCGCGACGCCGTGAGCACCACCGCCCAGACCAGCACCACGCCCACCAGCCCGGCCAGGCCACGCGGCAGCGGCAGGCCGAACCAGCGCCCGCTGCGCGCCAGCGGCACCAGCGCGATCAGCGCCCACACCAGCAGGCTGCTGAGGTGGTTGGGCTGGCGCAGGTTGCCCACCGCGCGGCCGACAAAGCCGGTGCGGGCGATCAGCGAGCCATCGGCCCAGGCCGGTGCGAAGACCTGCACGAAGCCCACCGCGGCGCTCGCCAGGCCCGCCAGCAGCATGGCGCTGGCGAAGGCGTGGAAGGACTCGTCGTCAGCCACGCCGGCGGCGGCGCCGAGCACCAGCGCAGCGGCCAACAGCAAGGCCAGCGAGGACAGGCCCAGCGTGGCCGGCAGACTGGCGGCCATGGAGACCAGCACCGACAGCACCAGCAGCCCCAGCGCCAGCAGCGGCCAGCGGGCCCGGCGCCAGGCCTCGATCGGCCGGGCGCGCACCGCCAGCAGCACCAGCCCCCAGCCGAAGAAGGCCAGCAACTGGTTCAGCAGGGTGGCCGACGGGCTGACGTTGTAGGCCAGCAGCGGTGGGACCGCCACCGCGAACACCATGGCAAGGTCAGGGCGGGCGGAAACGGGTTCGGGAGCCTGGGACATGGCCCCCATTCTTGCGCAAGGGCGCGCCGTGGCGCGGCCTCAGGTGGCCTTGCAGGCAGTGGGCAGGTAGCGCGCCGGCATGTCGCCAGTGTTGCAGGTCCAGGTGATGCCGCCATCGGCGGTGGCGTACTTGACGTAGTAGCCGGCAGCCCGGCCCTCGGTCACCTTCACCTGCACCGTGCCGCTGGGGTAGGCGCCAGAGACGCTGGGCGTGACCTCGGAATAGCGGCCCTTGAGCGTGGCCTGGATCTGATCGGCTGCAGCGTCGCCCGGCGGCGCGATGAAGCCGCCGGTGGGCCAGCTCTTGTTCTCGTTGCCAAAGGACATCAGCGGCTGCTTCAGGCCGGCGCCCAGCTCCACCGCCTCGGCCACCTGGGCCCGGGCGACGTAGTCCTGGTAGGCCGGCAGCGCCACGGCGGCCAGGATGCCGATGATCGCGACGACGATCATCAACTCGATCAGCGTGAAACCGCGCGCGAGGCGCCTGGAGGAGGTGTGCGTGGGCATGGTGTTCTCCCGATGGTAGGCATCGGCCGAGGTCTGCCCCGACCCATGCGAAAGTCGTGCCCGCGCTGGAGTGGGCAGTTTTTCACGAATCGGCGGTGGTGGCCGACGAACTTCGTCACATCGGCGTGGCGGGCTGACGCGCGCCGGCAGCACCCGGTGGGGCCGACAATCCGCGCCACGGAGGGACTGGCCGATGCCATGGTCGATCACCGGGGCCCGCGGGGCCCTGTTCCTGTATCTGCTGGTGGTGCCCTGGCTGCCCGGCCTGATGAGCCTGCGCACCGGCCACGATCTGGCGCGCGCGCTGCAGATGCTGCTGTGGCTGGCGGCCGGCCTGGCGCTGTGGCGGCGGGCCGGGGCGCCGTCATTGCGCGGCGCGGCCCTGGCGCTGGCGCTGCTGCTGGCGGCACTGGCGCTGGTGGGTCTGGCGCCACAGCCGGGCTGGGCCGCGCTGGAGCTGGCGCAGTGGGTGGGCATGGTGGTGGTGGCGCTGCTGGTGGCCGACCTGGTCCGCGCAGGCGGACGCTGGCGCGAAGCCCTGGGCTGGACGCTGCTGGCGGCCAGCGCGCTGCAGGGCGGGCTGGAGGTGCTGATGGCCGTGCTGGGCCTGCTGGGCGGCATCGCCCCGCGGCCCGACCTGCTGGGCCAGGGCTACGACAACCTGCGCTTCCTGAACCATGTGCAGACCCTGAGCCTGCCGCTGACGCTGGTGGGCCTGGCCTGGGCAGGCGACACGCCACCGGCGCGGCGCCTGGCCACGCTGGCGCTGGCCTGCGGCGGCGCGGTGCTGTGGGCCAGCGGCGGCCGGGCCACCGAGCTGGCGCTGCTGCTGGCGCTGGCACTGGTGGCGGCGGTCGGCCGGCCGGCGCGCGCGCTGCTGGCGCGGCGCCTGCTGCCGGGGCTGCTGCTGTCGGTGGGGGTGTATGCGCTGGTCTGGCGGGCGGCGCCGGCGCTGCTGGGCCTGGCGAGCGACGGCGTAGCGGCCGGGCGGCTGGTGTCCTCGGTCAACGACCAGGCGCGCCTGACGCTGTGGCACGCCGCCTGGCAGCAGTGGCTGGGCCACCCCTGGTGGGGCATCGGCCCGATGCACCTGGCGGCGCAACCCAGCCGCTATGCGATGCACCCGCACCAGCTGCCGCTGCAGCTGCTGGCCGAGTGGGGCGCGGTCGTCGTGCTGGCGCTGCTGACCGTGCTGGGCGTGTGGCTGCGCCAGCGCTGGCGCGCCTGGCAGGCGGCGCTGGCCACCGGGCCGGCGCTGGCCTTCACGGCCAGCCTGTGGGCGGTGCTGGCCAGCCTGGTGGATGCGCAGTTCTCGGGCAATGCGGTGATGCCGGTGTCGCAGGTCTGGCTGGCGCTGGCCTGGGGCGCGCTGATGGGCGCTGGCGAGGCGCCGGCCAGGCCGGCGGCCTCGGCATGGATGGCCGCCTGCACCCGCGGCCTGGTGCTGGCGCTGCTGGCGGGCGCGGCCGTGCTGACCAGTGCGCAGTGGCCCACGCTGGACGAGCGGCTGAAGCAGTCGCTGGCCGATGGTCAGGCGCCGCGCACGCAGCCGCGCTTCTGGTCGCACGGGCGGCTGACGCCGCTGTGGCCTGCACCGGGCGCCCAATGACAAACGCCCCGGCAAGCCGGGGCGTTGGTACCGTGCGGTGGCGGTGGGTGTCAGGCACTCACCGCCGTATCCGTCATCAGGTCGCCTTACAGGCGGTCGGGCGCCACTTGTTCGGCACGGTGGTGCCGGTCACGCATTCCCAGGTCGCGCCGCTGTCAGCCGACTTGAAGACCACCACGTAGGTCTTGGCCTGGCCTTCTTGCATGCTGTACTGGATGGCGATGTTCGGCAGGGTGCCGGTGACCGAGTCGAACTTCGAGTAGCGGCCCTTCAGGGTGGCGCTCAGCTCGGTCGGGCCCGGGGTGCCCGGAGGGGCGATGAAGGCGGTCGGCAGCGCGTTGCGGTCGATCGTGTAGTCGTACAGCGGCTGCTTCAGGCCACCGGCCAGTTCCACGGCTTCAGCGACCTGGGCGCGGGTCGTGTAGTCGTTGTAGGCGGGCAGCGCGACGGCGGCCAGGATACCGATGATCGCCACGACGATCATCAGTTCGATCAGGGTAAAGCCTTGTTGGACTCGCTTCATGGTCAGCTCCTTGGAAAGGGACTTGGGTTGAACAGGTGAACTGCGTGACAAACACAGTGCGATTCCCGTGCCAGCCCGGCGAGGCGGTTTTCAAGTGAACTTTGCACGCCCGGCGACCAAGCTTGTCAGGTCCGGCTGCCGCAAGCTGTCAGCCCGGCGGCAGATGTGACATTTCTTGTCAGCCCAGGTTCAGGCGCTGGCCGGCGCGCAGCGCGGTGACCGCGCGGCCCGGGCCCAGGCGGGCGGCCAGCTCGGCCAGCACCGTGGGCATCTCGCCAGGCTTGACGTGGGTCAGCAGCACCTCGACCTCGCCCGGCACCTGCGCCAGCTCGGCCGCCAGCGTGGACGGGCAGTGGTGCAGGCTGTCGGTGGCGATCGCGCGATCGCCCTCGGAGAAGGCGATCTCGATCACCAGCTGGCGCAGGTTCAGGCCGCGCAGGGCCTCCCAGAGCGCGGGGTTGGGGCCGGTGTCGCCGGTGTAGACGAAGTCGCCGCCAGTGCCCAGCACCGCGTAGCCGACCGCCGGCACGGTGTGGCGGGCCGGCAGCACGCGGATGCGGCGGCGCTGGGCCCCCAGCTCCAGCGTCTGGCCCACCGCCAGCTCATGCAGGCTCAGCACCGGCTGGGCCGGCTGCGGCAGGCGGGTGAAGTCGGGCCAGAGCAGGTCGTTGAACAGATGCTGGCGCAGCACCGCCAGCGTCTGCGGCAGCGCATGCACCTGGATCGGGCCGCGGCCCTGGCGGCGGCGCAGCACGCTGTCGGCCAGCAGCGGCACGCCCAGCACGTGGTCAAGGTGCGAATGGCTCAGCAGCACGTGGTCGACACGCAGCAGCTCATCGAGGCTGAGGTCGCCCACGCCGGTGCCGGCGTCGATCAGGACGTCGTCGTCGAGCAGGAAGGCCGTGGTGCGGCAGTCGCGCGCGATCGACCCGGAGCAGCCCAGCACCCGCACCGTGGCCGGACGCGTCTCGGGCAACGCGGCGGGAACGACGGGAGCGGCGGGCTGGGCCAGGAAATTGCTCATGGTGTGGGGGACAGGCGATCGCGCAGGCGCTGCAGCAAGGCCGGCAGGCCCGGCACGACCGCCACCCGCTGATCCTGGACCAGGGCGTCCAGTTGATCAAGGCATTGTGCCGCCGTCCCGTGATGGTGCTGCGCCGCCGCGTCCAGCGCAAGATGCCAAATGCGCAGCTGCTGCTCGAAGTCGCTGCGCTGCCCCTCCTCGGGGGCCAGCGGCGTGAAGACTGTCACGACCTGCACCCGGCCGCGGATCGGCAGGCTGTCGACCTGCAGCCACAGCCAGCCCGGCAGCAGCGGCGCCGCCAGGTCGCGCGTGGACTGGGACACCAGCACCGGCAGGCCGGTCTCGCGGGTCAGGGCCTCGAGGCGGGCCGCCACGTTGACGGCGTCGCCCACCGCCGTGTAGCTGCGGCGCAGCCGCGACCCGAGGTCGCCCACGCAGACCCAGCCGCTGGCCAGACCGATGCCGAACCGCACCTCGGGCAGGCCCTGGGCGCGCAGCGCGTCGTTCAGCGGGCCCATCGACGCATGCAGCGCCACGGCGGCGCGCACCGAGCGCGCCGCGTGGTCGGGCTGGGGCAGCGGCGCCCCCCAGAAGGCCATCACCGCGTCGCCGATGAACTTGTCCAGCGTGCCGCCCTGGGCCTGGACCACCTCGGTGGCGGTGGAGAAGAAGCGGTTGAGCAGGTCGCGCAGCGCCATCGGCTCGAGCCGCTCGGCCAGGCCGCTGAAGCCCTGCAGGTCGCAGAACAGCACGCTGAGTTCGCGGTGCTCGGCCAGCTCGGGCGTGGCCTCGGGCTGGCGCACCAGCTGGCGCACGCGCTCGGGGGGCAGGTAGCTGCCGAACAGCGCCTCGACACGCTGGCGGCGCCGCCACTCCTGCACCTGGTTGGCGGCCATCACGCCGATGAACTGCAGCACGGCCGGCAGCAGCGGCAGCGTCAACGGCAGCAACAGGCCCAGCCGGGCCTCGGCCCACAGCGTGGCGGCGACGGTGGCGCCGGCCAGCGCGGTCATCGCGGCCATCGCCGCCGGCACCGGCAGCGCCAGGGCCAGCGCGGTGGCCCCCAGCAGCAGCAGCGTGCCGGCCAGCGCGGCATGGGCGCCGGCCCAGTCGGGCCGGTGGCTGAGCTGGCCGTCCAGCAGGCCGGCCAGCAGGTGGGCGTGGATCTCGACGCCGGGCATGGCCGGGTGGATGGGTGTGGGCCGCAGGTCGCCCAGGCCCGGCGCGGAGCTGCCCAGCAGCACCAGCTGACCGGCCAGGCGGCCGGGCGGCAGCTCGCCCGCCAGCAGCCGGGCGGCGCTGAGGTAGCGAAACCGCCCCTGCTGCGGCCCGCCCTGGCCCTGGAAGGGCACGCGCAGCGCGCCGCGCAGGTCGGGCAGCAGCACCCGCTCGCCGCTGGCGCCCTGGTAGCGCAGCCGGGCCAGCTCCAGCGCGCGCGGGCCGTCGCGCCAGTCCACGCTCAGTGCCGGCCCGCCCACCGCCACGCGCCACAGCGCCAGCGCCAGCGACTCGTGCAGGCCATCATCCAGGCGGCTGAGCGCGGCCACCGAGCGCACCACGCCGTCGCCGTCGGGCAGCGCGTTGAAGATGCCCTGGCGGGGCGCCGCCTCGGCCAGCAGCGGCAGGTTGGCGGCGTGGCCGCTCCAGTGCGGCAGGCCGGGGGTGGGACGTCCGCCGGGCACGGTGGCGGCCGGCGGCGGCACCGGGCCCAGGCGCTGGCCGCCGCGGTCGGCGCTGAGGTACCAGCCCAGCACCGCCGGACGACCGCGCAGCGCGTCGGCCAGCGGCCGGTCGCCGCCCAGCGTGGACGCCAGCGCCTGGGCGGCGGGGCGCAGCGGGCTGTGGGCCGGCACCTGGGCCAGCAGCGCGGCGGCGTGGCCGTCGTCGGGCTCGGCGAAGACCATGTCGAAGCCCAGCGCCGCCACCCGCTGGCGGGCGAACAGTTCCTCGGCCAGCGCGGCCAGACGCTGGCGCGGCCAGGGCCAGCGGCCCAGGGCCTGCAAGCTGGCCTCGTCGATGTCGACGATCGCGATGTCGGGGTGTGGTGCGGCCGGCTCGGGCGCCAGCACCCGCAGGCGGATGTCGTCGCTCAGCCATTCCAGCCGGTCCAGCAGCGCCCAGGGGCCGTGCACGGCGCTCAGCAGCAGCGGGATCAACCACAGCAGGGCCGCCAGCCAGGGGCCGCTGCGGCGGGTCAGTCGGCGCAGCATGGGCGCAGCCGACAGACGACCGGACGGCGTGCCGTCAGCCCTGGATGAACTGCATCTGGGTGCCGGCCAGATCGATGATGTCGCCGTTCTTCAGCGGCGCCACGTCCTCGGTCAGCTGGCTGCCGTTGATCGACGGCCGGGCGCTGCCTTCGACATGCGCCAGCACATAGCCGTTGGGGCGCTTGGAGATGGACGCCACCTGCATGCCCGGCTTGCCCACCGTGGTGACGACCTTGGTCAGCAGCACCTCGCGGCCGGCAGCGCCACCGTTGAGCACCTTGATCGAGGCCGGCAGCATCGACACCGACGGCGGCACCGTGGCCGGCCCGCTGGCGGGCTGCTGGCCGGGGCGCAGGACCATGGTCTTCTCGTAGTCGGCCACCTCTTCGGTCAGGTACTTGATGCGGTACTTGCCGATCTCGACGGTGTCGTTGTGCACCAGCAGCTGCTTCTTGATCGCCTTGCCGTTGATGTAGGTGCCGTTGGTGCTGTTGAGGTCTTCGATGTAGACGTCGTCGCCCACCGCCAGCAACACCGCGTGCTCGCCGCTGACCGCCAGGTTGTCGATGACGATGTCGTTGTAGGGACGCCGGCCGAGCGTGGTGCGGTCCTTGGTGATCTGGAACTCCTTGATCACCACGTTGTCGAGGGAGACGACCAGCTTGCTCATGGGAATCCTTGTTTCGTGTCGTGTCACCGGGCGGACGTCAGCGGCGGAACGGCCACCAGCCGCGTCCGGCCCGGGTCAGACCTCCGCGCACCCGGGCCAGCACGACGGCGATGTTATCCCGTCCACCCGCGGCGTTGGCGGCGTCCACCAGGGCCTGGGCCATGGCCTCGAGCGACTCGTGGCTGCGCATCACCTGCGCGATGACGACGTCCGGCAGCATGTCGGACAACCCGTCGGAGCACAGCAGCACGACGTCGCCGCCGCGCAGGTCGTGGGCGTGCACATCCGCCAGCACCTCGGGCTCGACGCCCACCGCCCGGGTGACCAGGTTGCGGTGCATGGAGTAGCTGGCTTCCTCGGGCGTGAGCAGGCCGGCGTCGATCTGTTCCTGCAGCAGCGAGTGGTCGCGTCCGAGTTGTTCGAAGAGCGCGCCCCGCAGGCGGTAGGCACGCGAATCGCCGACGTGGGCGATCCAGACCGAATCGGTGGCGAACAGCGCCGACACCAGCGTGGTGCCCATGCCGGTGTACTCGGCGCGGCTGCCGGCGGCTTCGTGCACTGCCTGGTTGGCCTGCTGCGTGGCCTCGGCCAGGGCGCGGCGGATGCTGTCGTCGTCGTGCGGACCGGGCGACTGGCGCAGCCAGGCCGAGAGCTGCTCCAGCACGCGGCCGGCGGCCAGGTCGCTGGCCACCTCGCCCGCGTTGTAGCCGCCCATGCCGTCGGCCAGCACGGCCAGACCCAGCACGGGGTCGAGCTTGACCGTGTCCTCGTTGTTGTGCCGTGCGCGGCCGGTGTCGGTCAGGCTGGCAAATTCGAGCAGGGGGGGCACGTCGGCGGCGGGCGTGGGGGAGGAAGGGGAATCAGTCATTGTGCCTTGGGAGCCCCGAGGATGGCGCGTCCGGCGTGGTCAGAGTCGTCGGCAGTGTGGCGGCAACGAGGCGAATCTCGCGCGCCCAGTGCGCGGCATCGCTCTGCCGGTCGGCAGCGGCCTTGGCCAGGCCGCGCTGCAGGATGTCGGACAGCAGCGGCGGCAGGTCGGGCCGCAGCCGGGCCAAAGGTTCGGGGGCGCGGTGCACGATGGCCTGCAGCAACTCGCCCAGCGACGTGGCCGTCAGTGGCGGCTGGCCGGTCAGCAGCTGCCAGCTCAGGGCGCTGAGGGCGTAGAGGTCGCAGCGGCCATCGACCGCCCCGCCCAGCACCTGCTCCGGCGCCATGTAGACCGGGGAGCCGATCAGCACACCGGAGCGGCTGCGGTCGGCGTCACTGAGGCGGGCGCAGCCGAAGTCGGCGATCTTCACCACGTTCTGCGCCAGGTTGACCAGGATGTTGCTGGGCTTGAGATCGCGGTGCACCACGCCTTGCGCATGGGCGTAGGCCAGGCCGTCGGCGACCCGCGCCAGCAGCTCCAGCGCCAGGCGCTCGGGCAGCAGCCGCGGGGTGCTGGCGTAGCGGCCCAGGTCGTGGCCGGAGACCCATTCCATCGCGATCCAGCCGAAGGCCTGCTCGCCCTGCCCCTCGATGCCGGCGGCATAGGTGGCGACGATGGCCTCGTGGCTCAGGCGCGCCGCGGCGGCGGCTTCAGCCAGGAAGCGCTCGCGGGTGAGGTCGTGGCCGGCGAAGCGCACGGTCTTCAGCGCGACGGGCAGTCCCGAGGCGACATCGGTGGCCAGGTGCAGTTCGCCAAAACCGCCCTGGGCGATCGTGCGCACCAGCGAGAAGCCGCCGATGCGCAGGCCCGGCATTTCGCCGGGCATGGGCGGGCGGGGTTCGGGCTCGGTGTCCGGCGGCCGCTGCCACAGGCGGAACGCACGCTGCCAGAAGCCGGCGCCGGTCAGGGGCATCTCGCAAACCTACCACTCGGGTCATCAGGTCGTGGGACCTTAACACAGGGGTGCCCCCGCTTTCGGGGGGCAGCCGTCCCCAGTTGGGGGGATGCGGCTGCGCTGGATCACGAGTGCGCCAGGATCAGGACGTGGCGTGCTCGCGGCGCTGCTGCCGGGCCTGCACCATCTGGCCGATCAGGTAGACCAGCAGCGCGCCCGCGATGCCCGCGCCATAGCGCAGCGTGGCGCTCACCTCGGGCGGCAGTTCGGGGCGGGCGGCGGGCACCGTGGGCAGGTGGGCCAGCAGGGCGGGGTCGGTGACCGCCATGGTGCCGGCGATCCAGCCCAGCAGCATGCCGCCGGCGGTGATGATCGCCGGGAAGCGGTCCATCAGCTTGATCACCAGCTGGCTGCCCCAGACGATGATCGGGATGCTGACCAGCAGGCCGAAGATGACCAGCGGCATCTGGTGGTCGCCGCCCGCCGATTGGGCCGCGCCGGCGATCGCGATGACGTTGTCGACGCTCATCACCAGGTCAGCCACGATGACCGTCTTGACGGCGCCCCAGAGGCGGTCACTGCCCTCGATCTGTCCGTGGCCCTCGTCCTGGCCCGGGGCGATCAGCTTGACGCCGATCCACACCAGCAGCGCGGCGCCGGCCAGCTTCAGGAAGGGAATGGCCAGCAGGGTCAGGGCGAAGAAGATCAGCACCACGCGCAGCACGATCGCGCCGGCGGTGCCCCACAGGATGCCCTGGGTGCGCTGCGCCGGCGGCAGCTTGCGGCAGGCCAGGGCGATGACGACGGCGTTGTCGCCGCCGAGCAGGATGTCGATCATGATGATCTGACCGACGGCGATCCAGAGTTGCGGATCGAGCAGGAAGTCCATGGGGAGTCTCCGGGTGGGTGGGTCGGGTGACGCACCGCGCACGGAAGACATCGGCAGGGGCCAGGGCTGGGCTGGCCGACCTTCGAGCCGCACCGTGCGACGGTGCTGGTTCGAAGGTCTTGCTCGGCCCGCCATGGCGGCGGGCCTGTCGCACCGGAGACCGTTTCGGCCTCGTATTGACGATGCGACACGTGGGGCGGCCGGGTCAGGCGCGCCGCACGGGGCTACTCCCCTTCAAGCTATCAATTAGAGCAGATCGGCGCTGGCGGCGCCGTGCAAGACCGCACGCCACGGCGGGCCTTGCAGGGCGCGGGTCAGGCGCTCGCGGTCTCGGCGGTGTCGCGGCCCTTGCGGCCGGCCAGGTAGCGGCCGATCGCCACCACCGCCACCGCACACACCACGGCCACGCCATTGACCAGGGCGTGCGGCAGCTCACCCAGGCGCTCGACCACGGCCGGGTCGGACAGCAGCATCTCGCCGGCCAGGAAGCCCAGCAGCGCCGCGCCCAGCGTGATGATGATCGGGAAGCGCTGCATGACCTTCAGCAGCATGGTGCTGCCGAAGATGATCAGCGGAATGCTGATGGCCAGACCGATGATCAGCAGCGTGTTGTCGCCATGCGCAGCGGCGGCCACGGCCAGCACGTTGTCCAGGCTCATCACCAGGTCGGCAACCAGGATGGTGCGGATCGCGGCGAACATGCCGGTGTTGCCCTCGTGGCCGACCTCGCCGTCGTCGTCGCCCTCGTTGAGCAGGTCGACGCCGATGTACATCAGCAGCAGCGAGCCGATGATCTTCAGGAAGGGCAGGCGCAGCAGCTGGGCGGCAGCGATCGTCAGCACGATCCGCATCACGATGGCAGCGCCGCTGCCCCAGAAGATGGCCTTCTTCTGCTGCTGGGGCGGCAGCGAGCGGGCCGCCAGGGCGATGACCACCGCGTTGTCGCCGGACAGCAGGATGTTGGCCAGGATGATCGAGCCGAGCGCACCCCAGAAGGCGGGCGAGGTCAGGTCCATGGGCGTCTCCGGGTGTGGGGGGTAAGGAATGACACAGGGCGGGAGACCGTGAGGCCTCCCGCCCTGGGCGGAAGTCTAGCGACTGTGGCGGCCGCCGCCGTACGTACCACTACGCACGGCGCGGCCTGGACACGGTCAGATCTGGCAGATCAGAGCAGGCCCTTGAGCAGGCGGCCCATCTCCGACGGGTTGCGGGTGATCGTGAAGCCGCACTCTTCCATGATGGCGAGCTTGGCATCGGCGGTGTCGGCGCCGCCCGAGATCAGCGCACCGGCGTGGCCCATGCGCTTGCCCGGAGGGGCGGTGACACCGGCGATGAAGCCGACCACCGGCTTCTTCATGTGGGCCTTGACCCAGCGGGCGGCCTCGGCCTCGTCGGGGCCGCCGATCTCGCCGATCATGATCACGGCGTCGGTGTCCGGATCGTCGTTGAAAGCCTTCATCACGTCGATGTGCTTCAGGCCGTTGATCGGGTCGCCACCGATGCCGACGGCGCTGGACTGGCCCAGGCCGATTTCGGTCAGCTGCGCCACCGCTTCATAGGTCAGCGTGCCCGAGCGCGAGACCACGCCGATGCGGCCCTTGCGGTGGATGTGACCGGGCATGATGCCGATCTTGATCTCTTCCGGGGTGATCAGGCCGGGGCAGTTCGGGCCCAGCAGCAGGGTCTTCTTGCCACCGGCGGCTTCCTTGGCCTTCATCTTGTTGCGCACTTCCAGCATGTCCCGCACGGGGATGCCTTCGGTGATGCAGATGGCCAGGTCCAGGTCAGCCTCGACGGCTTCCCAGATCGCGGCTGCGGCGCCGGCGGGCGGCACGTAGATCACCGACACCGTGGCGCCGGTCTGCTGGGCGGCTTCCTTGACGGTGCCGTAGATGGGGATCTCGGAGAACTTCTCGCCCGCCTTCTTGGGGTTCACGCCGGCAACGAAGCAGTTCTTGCCGTTGGCGTAGGCCTGGCAGCCCAGGGTGTGGAACTGACCGGTCTTGCCCGTGATGCCCTGGGTGATGACCTTGGTGTCCTTGTTGATGAAGATCGACATGATGTGTTCCTGGTCGGTTCTGGGCTGGATTACTTGACCGCCTCGACGATCTTCGTCGCAGCTTCGGCCATGGTGTCGGCGGCGATGATGGGCAGGCCGGATTCGGCCAGCATCTTCTTGCCCAGTTCCTCGTTCGTGCCCTTCATGCGCACGACCAGCGGCACCTGCAGGTTGACGGCCTTGCAGGCGGTGATCACGCCTTCGGCGATGGTGTCGCAGCGCATGATGCCGCCGAAGATGTTGACCAGGATGCCCTTGACGTCCGGGTTCTTCAGCATGATCTTGAAGGCCTCGGTGACCTTCTCGGCGGTGGCGCCGCCGCCAACGTCCAGGAAGTTGGCCGGCTCGCCGCCGAACAGCTTGATGGTGTCCATCGTGGCCATGGCCAGGCCGGCGCCGTTGACCAGGCAGCCGATGTTGCCGTCCAGGCTGATGTAGGCCAGGTCGAACTTGGAGGCCTCGACTTCAGCGGGATCCTCTTCGTCCAGATCGCGGTAGGCGACGATCTCGGGGTGACGGAACAGGGCGTTGGCGTCGAAGTTGAACTTGGCGTCCAGGGCGATCAGGTTGCCCTTGGAGTCGCAGTTCAGCGGGTTGATCTCGACCAGCGAGGCGTCCGTCTCCATGTAGCAGCGGTACAGGTTCTGGAACAGCTTGACGGCCTGGTCGTGCGAGCCTGCCGGCAGGCCGACCGCCGCGGCGATCTTGCGTGCCTGGGCGTCACCCAGACCGGTCAGCGGATCGATCACTTCGGTGATGATCTTCTCGGGGGTGCTGTGCGCGACCTCCTCGATGTCCATGCCACCCTCGCTCGAGGCGATGAAGGCCACCTTCTGGCTGGCACGGTCGGTCACGATGGAGACGTAGTACTCCTTCTGGATGTCCGCGCCTTCCTCGATGTACAGACGGCGGACCTTCTGGCCTTCAGCGCCAGTCTGGTGCGTGACCAGCTGCATGCCCAGAATCTGGCCGGCCAGGTCCTTGACGCCGTCGAGCGTCTTGGTGACCTTGACGCCGCCGCCCTTGCCCCGGCCGCCCGCGTGGATCTGGGCCTTCACGACCCAGACCGGACCACCCAGCTTCTGTGCCGCTTCGACGGCCTCTTGCACGTTGAATGCCGGGTAGCCGCGGGGCACCGGCACGTCGAACTGGCGCAGGATTTCCTTGCCTTGGTACTCGTGGATCTTCATGGGAGGCTTGTCGTGGGTTCAGGACGAATGAGCAGGCGTGTCGTTTCACATGACGGAATATCGATGCACACTGCTCGCCGGCGCCGGATTGTGCGGCACTTTTCTGCCAATTGGCTGACGGGTCGACCGCCGGGGTCGGCCCGTCCTCGCCCGGGAAGTGGCAGGTTTCAGGGCGGTTTCAGACCGGCCGGCACTGTAGCACGCATGTTGCGATGCAGCATCTTGCATCGTGAAAGCCGGGCGGGGGCCGTTCAGTCGTCGTCGCGCCCGCCCACGATGCGCCGGATCAGCGCCGGCGCAAAGCCCCGGGCCGCCAGGAAACGCATCTGGCGCGCCCGCTCGGCAGGGTCGGTGGCGGGCTCGCCGAAGCGCTTGCGCCAGACCTCGCGGGCGCGCTCGGCCTCGGTGTCCTTCAGGGCCTGCTGGGTGTCGGCATCGAGCTCGACGCCGTGGCGGGCCAGCTCCTGGCGGATGCGCGCCTGCCCCAGCTTGGGCGCGCGGGCATGGACGCGTGATTCGACGAAGCGCGCGTCGCTCTGGTGGCGGCGTTCGGCCAGCCAGTCGAGCACGGTGTCGACCTCGGCGGCCAGGGCCTCGGGATCGGGTTCGGCGGGGGTGGGTGGCTCGGCAGCGCCGTCGAAGAAGGCCTGCAGTGGATCGGCGGCCCCCCCCAGGGGGTCGGTGGCCGCCCAGAGCGCGCGCTTGCGCGCCTGGGCGAGCAGGCGGCCGCGCAACTCCTGGCGGCTGTACTCACGCCGTGCCAGCAGCGACAGCGCGTAGGCCTTCAGGCCCAGGGGCTCGCGGGCCATGCCGACCGCGCCGGGCGGGGATTACTCGGTGGCCACAGGCGCGGGCAGCAGACGCACGCCCAGCGCCTCGCGAACCTTGTTCTCGATCTCATGGGCGAGGTCGGGGTTCTCCTTCAGGAACTCGCGGGCGTTGTCCTTGCCCTGGCCGATCTTCTCGCCGTTGTACGAGTACCAGGAGCCGGACTTCTCGACGATGCGGGCATTGACGCCCAGGTCGATGATCTCGCCCTCGCGGCTGACGCCTTCGCCATAGAGGATGTCGAACTCGGCCTCCTTGAACGGCGGCGAGACCTTGTTCTTGACGACCTTGACGCGGGTCTCGTTGCCGATGACCTCGTCGCCCTTCTTGATCGAGCCGATGCGGCGGATGTCCAGGCGCACCGAGGAGTAGAACTTCAGCGCATTGCCGCCGGTGGTGGTCTCGGGGCTGCCGAACATCACGCCGATCTTCATGCGGATCTGGTTGATGAAGACCACCATGCAGTTGGACTTCTTGATGGTGGCGGTCAGCTTGCGCAGCGCCTGGCTCATCAGGCGGGCCTGCAGGCCGGGCAGCTGGTCACCCATCTCGCCTTCGATTTCGGCCTTGGGGGTGAGGGCGGCGACCGAGTCGATGATGACCAGGTCCACCGCGCCGGAGCGCACCAGGGAATCGACGATTTCCAGGGCCTGCTCGCCGGTGTCGGGTTGGCTGATCAGCAGCTCCTGCAGGTTCACGCCCAGCTTCTGGGCGTAGCCGGTGTCCAGTGCGTGCTCGGCGTCGATGAAGGCAGCGACGCCGCCGAGCTTCTGCATCTCGGCCACCACCTGCAGCGTGAGGGTGGTCTTGCCCGAGGATTCGGGGCCGTAGATCTCGACCACCCTGCCGCGCGGCAGACCGCCCACGCCCAGCGCGATGTCCAGGCCCAGCGAGCCGGTGGAGACAACCTGGATGTCCTCGACCGCCTCGCCCTCGCCCAGGCGCATGATCGAGCCCTTGCCGAACTGCTTC
This sequence comes from Ideonella alba, assembly GCF_018069845.1. NCBI lineage: Bacteria > Pseudomonadati > Pseudomonadota > Betaproteobacteria > Burkholderiales > Sphaerotilaceae > Ideonella > Ideonella alba. The sequence goes on along the minus strand of NZ_JAGQDD010000018.1, from coordinate 12,432 downwards.
TCGATCTGGGCCAGCGCGGCCTGCAGGGCCTTGGCCTTTTCCGGGTTGAGGGTCTTGGTGGGCGAGTCCATGGTGATCTCCTGAGTTCGGCGCGATTATGGCAGCAAAGCTGGATATTCGTACAGTACCGGGTGAGTGTCGACAGACAGGGCCCCGGCGCCTGCCTAAAATCGGCTCACCGGCCCGCGCTGGACCATAACGAGAGCCCCGTGGAGACATGCCATGCGCATCCTGATAGCGGAAGATGACCAGGTGCTGGCCGATGGCCTGCTGCGCACGCTGCGCGGCAACGGCTACGCGGTGGACCAAGTCAGCAGCGGCACCGAGGCCGACGCGGCGCTGGCCTCCCACGAGTTCGATCTGGTGATCCTGGACCTGGGCCTGCCGCGGATGCACGGCCTGGAGGTGCTGCGCAAGCTGCGCGGCCGCGGCTCGTCGATGCCGGTGCTGATCCTCACCGCCGCCGATTCGGTCGAGCAGCGCGTCAAGGGGCTGGACCTGGGCGCCGATGACTACATGGCCAAGCCCTTCTCGCTGCAGGAGCTGGAGGCGCGGGTGCGCGCCCTCACCCGCCGCGGGCTGGGCACCGCCTCGAGCGTGATCAAGCATGGCCCGCTGACCTTCGACGCCACCGGCCGCGTGGCCTATATCAACGACCAGATGATCGAGCTCTCGGCACGCGAGATCTCGCTGCTCGAGGTGCTGCTGCAGCGCGCCGGCCGCCTGGTCAGCAAGGACCAGCTGGTGGCGCGCCTGTGCGAGTGGGGCGAAGAGGTCAGCAACAACGCGATCGAGGTCTACATCCACCGCCTGCGCAAGAAGATCGAGCAGGGCCCGATCCGCATCGCCACCGTGCGCGGCCTGGGCTACTGCCTCGAGAAGATCGCCGCGTGACCGGCGTCGCGCGCGGCTGAGCGGGCATGCGCGTCTTTCCGCCCCTGGCTGCCCCGGGCCCGGCCCCGCGCGAACAGCACTCGCTGTTCGGCGAGATCCTCGACTGGATGCTCGCCCCGCTGCTGCTGCTGTGGCCGATGAGCGTGGCACTGACCTGGCTGGTGGCCCAGAACATCGCCGCCCGGCCCTACGACCGCGACCTGGGCCAGCTGACCCGGATGATTGCCCAGCAGATGGCGGTGGAGTCGGTGGCCGCGGCGCCCAATGCGCCGCTGAAGCTGCCCGAATCGGCCGCCGCACTGCTGCGCAGCGATGATGTGGACCGCGTCTACTTCCAGGTCCTGGGGCCGCGCGGCGAGCTGTTGGCGGGTGACCGCGAACTGCCGCCGCCGGAACTTGATCGCCTGGTGGTGGGCGAGCTGGCCTTCCGCGACGAATCACTGCAGAACGAGTCGGTGCGCATCGCCGCGCTGCGTCCCGGCAGCCACCCGCGGGTGCTGCTGGTGCAGGTGGCCGAGACGCTGGACAAGCGCTCGCGCCTGGCCACCGAGATCATCAAGGGCGTGATCCTGCCGCAGTTCGTGATCCTGCCGCTGGCGGTGCTGCTGGTGTGGTTTGCGCTGGCGCGCGGCATCGCCCCGCTGAACCAGCTGCAGCAGCGCATCCGCCAGCGCGAGAGCGGCGACCTGAGCCCGATCGACGAACACGACGCGCCCGAGGAGGTGGCGCCGCTGGTGCGCTCGATCAACGACCTGCTGGCCCGGCTGGACCAGTCGATGGCCACCCACAAGCATTTCCTGGCCGACGCCGCGCACCAGCTGAAGACGCCGCTGGCCGGCCTGCGCACCCAGGCCGAGTTGGCGCAGCGGGAGATCGACGCTGGCTCCGACCCGAAGTCGGTCAAGCGCTCGCTGCAGCAGATCTCGCTGAGCAGCCAGCGCGCCGCCCACATGGTCAACCAGCTGCTGTCCATGGCGCGCGCCGAGGACCAGGAGCAGGCCCGGCGCCAGCAGGCCTACAGCCTGGTGCGCCTGGCCACCGAGACCGTGCAGGATTTCGTGCCCAAGGCCATGGACAAGCGCATCGACCTGGGCTACGAAGGGCCGGACAGCGCCGACGGCGCGCCGCGCCTGACCGGTCAGCCGCTGCTGGTGCGCGAGGCGATCCGCAACCTGGTCGACAACGCGCTGCAGTACACGCCCGAGGGCGGCACGGTCACGGTGCGCATCACGCCCGACCCCTTTGGCCAGGTGGTGGTGCTGGAGGTCGAGGACAATGGCCCGGGCATCCCCGAGGGCGAGCGCGAGCTGGTGCTGCAGCCCTTCTACCGGGCGCTGGGCACCGAGGTGGATGGCAGCGGCCTGGGACTGGCCATCGTCAAGGAGATCGCCGAGCGGCATGGCGCCGAGCTGAGCATCTCGGCGGCGCGGCTGGCGCCGGCGGGCGAGCGGCCGGGCGCGCGCTTCACGCTGCGCTTTCCGCTCAGCCTGGACGAGGCCGCCCCATGAAAAACGCCCGGCCAAGGCCGGGCGGGTGTTCATGCACCAGACCGCCTGCGGCGGCCGTGCAGGGCATTACTGGCCGGTGGCCTTGCCGCCCGGGGCGCGCGCAGCCAGCGCGTTCGAGAAGGTGCCCGATTGCAGCACGCTGCCGTCCGGCGCGTAGATGGTCCACACGCTGGTGTCCGTCTGCAGGACGTAGATGTGGTTGGGCACGTGGTTCAGGCTCAGCGTGTAGGCCTTGCCCTGGACCTTGACCTTGCCGGTCGTGCCAACGGCGGCGCCGTTGACGCAGCCGGTCTCGGTGCCGAAGGCGATGCCGTTGACAACCGACACGCTGACGCCGTCGCAGAAGCCGTCAAACATGACGTTCAGGCCAGCAGCGTGGGAGAAGGAGGTCAGGGCGGCGAGCGACAGGCCCAGGATCATCTTGGTCTTCATGCGTTACTCCGTTGGGTAAGACTGCACGGCTTGTGCAGGTGCCGGCATGGTGCGCTGTGGCCCTCCCGGACGACATCCCAAGGCCTGGGGGGGCACATCTCCAGGAGAATGTCGCCGCGCAGCGCCTGTCGCTCGAACGGGCGACAGGCGGGCGCTCAGCTCTGCATCAGGCGTCGGCTGCGGGCGATCGACATCAGCATGCCCAGCGCCAGCCCCAGCGTGGTCATGGCGGTACCGCCGTAGCTGATGAAGGGCAGCGGAATGCCCACCACCGGCAGAATGCCGCTGACCATGCCCATGTTGACCATGGCGTAAGTGAAGATCGACAGCGTGATCGCCCCGGCCAGCAGGCGGGTGAACAGCGTGGGCGCCTCGGCGGCGATCGTCAGGCCGCGCAGCAGCACGAAGCTGAAGGTGGCGATCAACGTCAGCACGCCCAGCAGGCCGAACTCCTCGGCGAACGCGGCGAAGATGAAGTCGGTGGTGCGCTCGGGGATGAACTCGAGGTGGGTCTGCGTGCCCTGCATCAGGCCCTTGCCGGTCAGGCCGCCCGAGCCGATCGCGATCATCCCCTGGATGATGTGGAAACCCTTGCCCAGCGGGTCCTTGCTGGGGTCGAGCAGGGTGCACACGCGGTGCTTCTGGTAGTCGCGCAGCAGCGGCCATTTCACGTCGGGCTCGCAGATCGCGTCGCCAAAGGTGACCAGCGCCGCGATGCCCACCGCCGCCGCCAGCACCACCGGCACGATCAGCCGCCAGGACAGGCCGGCGAAGAAGATCACGTACAGGCCGCCACTGAGGATCAGGATGGCCGTGCCCAGGTCGGGCTGCTTGACCACCAGCCCCACCGGCACCAGCAGCAGCACGCCGGCAGCGATGAAATCCAGCGTGCGCAACTGCCCCTCGCGTTTCTGGAACCACCAGGCCAGCATCAGCGGCATCGCCAGCTTCAGGATCTCGCTGGGTTGGATCACGATGCCCAGGTTCAGCCAGCGCGTCGCGCCCTTCTTGGTGATGCCGAACAGCGCGGTGGCGACCAGCAGCGCCAGGCCCAGCGTGTACAGCGGCACCGCCAGCTGCATCAGGCGCTGCGGCGAGACCTGCGCCACCGCGAACAGCACCAGGCCGGCGATCAGCATGTTGCGGCCGTGGTCGACAAAGCGGGTGCCGTGGTCGAAGCCGGCCGAATACATCGTCACCATGCCCAGCACCGCCAGTACCAGCAGGCCCAGCATCAGCGGCAGGTCAAAGCCGCTGAACACCGGCCGCAGGCGCTGCCACAGCGACGGCCGCTCGAACACCACGCTCATCGTGCACCTCCGCTGGCCGCACCCGCCGGGGGCGCCGACGCTGACGACGCTGCCGACACCGGCGCCGGCGGCGCCGAAGCGGCCGGGCCCGCCACCAGCAGCGAGGCGTTGCTGGCGGTGGGCAGCGGCACGTTGTCGACCGCACGGCTCGGGCCGGTCGGTGCCGCCGACTGGCCCTTCTGGGTGGCGGCGATGTCGTCGGCGTTGGGGTACTGGCCCAGCAGCACGTAGTCGAACACCCGGCGCGCGATGGGCGCCGCGGCGGCCGCGCCCCAACCGGCGTTCTCGACGATCAGCGCCAGCGCGATGCGCGGCTGCTCCAGCGGCGCGAAGGCCACGTACAGCGAGTGGTCGCGCAGGTGCTCGGCCACGCGCGCGGCGCTGTACTTCTCGTTCTGGCGGATGCCCACCGCCTGCGCGGTGCCGGTCTTGCCGCCGCTTTGGTAGGGCGCGCCGGCGAAGACGCGGGCCGAGGTGCCGCCGATCGTCACGCCGTTCATCGCCTGCAGCACCACCTGCACCTGCTCGGGGCGCAGCGGCAGCGGCTCCAGCGTCTTCTTCTCGACCGGATGGCGCTCGCGCGAGACCAGATCCTCGACCTCGCGCACCAGCCGCGGCTCGAAGCGCTGGCCGCCCGAGGCCAGCGTGGCCATGGCGCTGGCCATCTGCAGCATCGTGAAGCTGTTGTAGCCCTGGCCGATGCCCAGCGAGATCGTCTCGCCGGCATACCACTTGCGCTGCTCGGGGCGCTTGTAGGTGCGGCGCTTCCACTCGGTGGACGGCAGGATGCCGGTGACCTCGCCCTCCAGGTCGATGCCGGTGCGCCGGCCGAAGCCGAAGGGCGAGAGCTGGTCATGGATCAGGTCCACCCCCATCTCGTTGGCCAGCGTGTAGTAGTAGACGTTGCTCGACTCGACGATCGAGCGGCGCATGTCCATCGCGCCGCCGCGCTCGTTCTCGGGGCTGCCGTAGCGGTGGCCGCCGAACATGAAATAGCCCGGGTCGTTGATGATCACCGAGGGGCTGCGCTTGCCCGAGTTCAGCGCGGCGATCGCCATGAAGGGCTTGTAGGTCGAGCCCGGCGGGTAGGTGCCGCGCAGCGCACGGTTGAGCAGCGGCTTGTCAATCGACTCGTTGAGCTCGCGCCAGTTCTCGACGTCGATGCCGTCGACGAACAGGTTGGGGTCGAAGGTGGGCTTGCTGACGAAGGCCAGCACCTCGCCGTTGCGCGGATCGATCGCCACCAGCGCACCGCGGCGGCTGCCGTAGAGCTCCTCGATCAGCGCCTGCAGCTTGATGTCGATCGACAGCACCAGGGTGTTGCCCGGCGTGGCCGGCAGGCTGTCCAGGCGGCGCACCGCGCGGCCGCCGGCCGAGGTCTCGATCTGCTCGAAGCCGGTGGTGCCGTGCAGCTGGCTCTCGTAGGCCTGTTCCAGGCCCAGCTTGCCGATGTACTCGGTGCCGCGGTAGTTGGCCTGGGTCTCCTCGTCCCAGTCCTCCATGGCCTGCTTCTCGGCCTGGTTGATGCGGCCGATGTAGCCGATCAGGTGGCTGGCCAGCTCGCCGTAGGGGTAGTTGCGGAACAGCCGCGCCTTCACGTCGACGCCGGGGAAGCGGTAGCGCTGCGCCATGAAGCGCGCCAGCTCCTCGTCGGTCAGGCGGTTGCGGATGGGCAGCGACTCGAAGCTCTTGCTCTCGTCGAGCTGGCGCTTGAAGCGGCGGCGGTCGCGCGGCTGGATGTCGATGAACTCGGCCAGCGCATTGATCGTGGCCTCCAGGTCATCGACCTTGGAAGGCGTGATCTCCAGCGTGTAGGCGGTGTAGTTGGTGGCCAGCACCACGCCGTTGCGGTCGATGATTCGGCCGCGGTTGGGCACGATCGGCACCACCGCGATGCGGTTGTTCTCGGCCCGCGTGGACAGCTCCTCGTGGCGCAGCACCTGCAGGTAGACCAGGCGCGCCACCAGCAGCGAGAAGCCGATCAGCACGAAGGCCGCGGCGGCGAACACGCGCAGCCGGAAGCGGTCCAGCTCGCGCTCGAGGTTCCGCAACTCTGTCATGCGCGCAGGCGCCTCACAGCGGCCGGTTCTCGTCCGGGTCCGGCGGACGGCGCTGCGGCGCCAGCAGCAGCCAGCTGGCCACCGGCCACAGCAGGGCCTCGGCCACCGGCGCCAGCAGCAGGCTCCAGCCGGGCAGGCCGTCGCCGGCGGCCAGGCGCACCAGCAGCGTCACCAGGTGGGCGGCGGCGAACAGCGGCAGCACGTGCAGCACCTGCTCGGCCAGGCTGAACCACAGCACGCGACGGTGGATGGTGATGGCCAGGAAGGACAGCAGCGTGTAGGCCAGCGCATGCTGGCCCAGCAACGCGCCCTGGTGCACGTCGACCAGCAGGCCGAAGACGAAGGCGGCGATCACCCCCACGCGGCGCGGCTGGTGCACGTTCCAGAACACCAGCACCAGCGCCACCAGGTCGGGCAGCGCCGGGTGCGGGCCCAGCGGCACCATGTTCAGCAGCAGCGCCATCACCAGCGTGAACCACAGGAAGACGGGGTTGACCGGCAGCAGCAGCTGGTCCGAGCCACGCGGCATGATCATCAGCGGCGCCCTCCCCGGTGCGGCTTGGACGCGCCCCGCTCGGGCTCGGGCGGCTGCGGCCGCGGCGGCTGCTGCGCCGCCAGCGGCTCCAGCACCAGCACGTGGCGCACGCCGTCGGGCAGCGCGGTGGGCGCCAGCGTGATGCGGGCGAAGGCCGAGTCGCTGCGCCGGTCCACCGCGGTGACGCGCGCCACCTGCAGGCCCGAGGGATAGACGCCATCGACGCCGCTGGTGGTCAGCACGTCGCCGGTCTGCACATCGTCGTTGCCGGCCATGAAGCGCAGCTCCATGGTGTGGCCGGTGCCGCTGCCGAAGGCGGCGCTGCGGTGCTCGGTGCGGGCATTGAGCACGGGGATCGCGGCGTCCTTGTCGACCAGCAGGGTCACCTCGGACGACAGCGGGTAGACGCGGGTCACCTGGCCCAGCACGCCGTCCTCGTTGATCACCGGCGAGCCGGCGACGATGCCGTGCTGGCTGCCGCGGTCCAGGAAGACCTTGCGCGAGAACGGATCGGGCGCCTCGTAGAGCACCTCGGCCGCCTGCGACCTGACGGTGACCGCCGGGCGCAGCTCCAGCAGCGCGCGCAGGCGCTCGTTCTCCTGCGTCAGGCGCTCGACGCGTGAGGAGCGCTCGGCCTGCTGGGCCAGCCGCGCCTCCAGCGTCTGCACCTGGCCCAGCGCGGCCTGCAGGCCGCCGGCATAGTCCAGCGCCGCACGCCAGCCCGCCACCGGCAGGTCGAGCAGGCGCACCGCCGGCAGCAGCAGCGTGGCCATGGCGGCGCGCAGCGGCTGGGTCATCGTGAAGCGGGCGTCGGCCGCCATCAGGAACAGCGCCAGCGCCGTGCACAGCACCAGCTTCGTCAGGGCCGAGGGGCCCTGGCGGAAGAAGGGTGGCGGGGTGCGGTCGAGGGTGCCCAGCATGCTGCCTCAGGCGCGGTTCGGGGGGCGGGGGTGGAAGCGAAGAAGCCGGCCCCGTGTGTGACGTGCCGGCTCCTGCATCGGGGGCTGCGCCTTATTCGCTGGTGAAGATCGAGCCCAGGCGCTCCATGCGCTCCAGCGCCATGCCACAGCCGCGCACCACGCAGGTCAGCGGGTCCTCGGCCACCAGCACCGGCAGGCCGGTTTCCTCGGCCAGCAGGCGGTCCAGGTCGCGCAGCAGCGCGCCACCGCCGGTGAGCATCATGCCGCGCTCGGCGATGTCGGCGCCCAGCTCCGGCGGGGTCTGCTCCAGCGCGTTCTTGACCGCGCTGACGATCTGGTTGAGCGGGTCAGTCAGGGCTTCGAGGATCTCGTTGGACGAGATCGTGAAGCTGCGCGGCACGCCTTCGGAGAGGTTGCGGCCCTTGACCTCCATCTCCTTGACCTCGGAGCCGGGGAAGGCGCTGCCGATCTGCTTCTTGATGGCCTCGGCGGTGGGCTCGCCGATCAGCATGCCGTAGTTGCGGCGGATGTAGTTGATGATGGCTTCGTCGAACTTGTCGCCGCCCACGCGGACCGAGCCCTTGTAGACCATGCCGCCCAGGCTGATGACGCCCACCTCGGTGGTGCCGCCGCCGATGTCCACCACCATCGAGCCCGAGGCTTCCGACACCGGCAGGCCGGCGCCGATCGCGGCGGCCATCGGCTCCTCGATCAGGTAGACCTCGCTGGCACCGGCGCCCAGCGCCGATTCGCGGATCGCACGGCGCTCGACCTGGGTGGAGCCGCAGGGCACGCAGATGATGATCCGCGGGCTGGGCTTGAGCACCGAGCGCGGATGGACCATCTTGATGAACTGCTTGAGCATCTGCTCGGTCACCGTGAAGTCGGCGATCACGCCGTCCTTCATCGGGCGGATGGCCTCGATGTTGCCGGGCACCTTGCCCAGCATGGCCTTGGCCTCGTGGCCCACGGCCTGGATGGTCTTCTTGCCGCTCGGGCCGCCCTCGTGGCGGATCGAGACGACCGAGGGTTCATCCAGGACGATGCCCTTGCCGCGCACGTAGATCAGCGTGTTGGCGGTGCCCAGGTCGATGGCGAGGTCGGTGGAGAAATAGCGGCGCAGCGAAGCGAACATGAAACAGGCGTCAGGTCAGGGCGGCCCCGAGGCGAACCCCTGCAGCCTCTTCGGGCAGCACAGCGGGTCCATCGGCCAGGGGGCGATGCATGAATCGGGTGGGGCGGCAATGGTGGCTGTCGGCCGGCGATACGACATTGCCGGCACCCGCGCCACGGGCGGTTGTGGATAACCGGAGATAATACCGCATCACCCCCTGCTCACCCGGGGCGGCTGCCCGATTTTTACGCACGGCAACCGGCACTTTCCGGCGGTTTCCAGGCCACACAGGGCCGGACCGCCAGGCGCCAATTCACCCGCATCGACCATGGCACTCTCTCCCGAGGACGTGGACCGCATCGCCCACCTCGCGCGGCTGGAACTCTCCAGCGCCGAGCAGCAGGCGATGCTCACGCAACTCAACGGCTTCTTCGACATCGTCGCGCAGATGGGCGCGGTGGACACCAGCGGTGTCGAGCCCCTGTTCACCCCGCTGTCGGCGGCGATGGACGTGCACCTGCGCCTGCGCGAGGACGCCGTCACCGAGCCCAACCAGCGCGAGGCCAACCAGCGCAGCGCCCCGGCCGTCGAGAACGGCCTGTTCCTCGTGCCCAAGGTGATCGAATGAGCGCGCCGCTGCACACCCTGGGCGTGGCCGCCGCGTCGCGCGCGCTGGCGGCGGGCGAGGCTTCCAGCGTCGAGCTGACCACCGCGCTGCTGGACCGCGCCGAAGCGCATGCGCAGCTGGGCGCCTTCCTGCACCTGGACCGCGACAGCGCGCTGGCCGCCGCGCAGGCCGCCGACGCGGCGCGTGCCGCCGGCCAGGCCGGGCCGCTGACCGGCGTGCCGATCGCCCACAAGGACATCTTCGTCACCGCCGACATGCCCACCACCGCGGGCTCGAAGATGCTGGCGGGTTACCGCAGCCCCTTCGATGCCACCGTGGTGGCCCGCCTGAAGGCCGCCGGCACGGTGAGCCTGGGCAAGCTGAACTGTGACGAGTTCGCGATGGGCTCGGCCAACGAGAACTCCGCCTTCCAGCCGGTGAAGAACCCCTGGGACACCACCCGGGTGCCCGGCGGCTCCTCGGGGGGTTCCGCCGCCGCGGTGGCCGCGCGCCTGATTCCGGCCGCCACCGGCACCGACACCGGCGGCTCGATCCGCCAGCCGGCCAGCTTCTCGGGCCTGACCGGCATCAAGCCCACCTACGGCGTGTGCAGCCGCTACGGCATGATCGCCTTCGCCTCCAGCCTGGATCAGGCCGGCCCGATGGCGCGCAGTGCCGAGGACTGCGCGATGCTGCTGTCGGCGATGGCCGGTTTTGACGAGCGCGACAGCACCAGCGCCGAGCGCCCCGCGCCCGACTACCTGGCACTGATGAACACGCCGCGCGCCGGGGCCACCGCCTCGCAGCCGCTCAAGGGCCTGCGCATCGGCCTGCCGGCCGAGTTCTTCCCGGCGGCGCTGGCCGCCGACGTGAACGGCGCGGTGCGCGCCGCGCTGGCCCAGCTCGAGGCGCTCGGCGCCACCCTGGTGGATGTGAGCCTGCCGCGCACCGAGCTGTCCATTCCCGTCTACTACATCATCGCCCCCGCGGAGGCCAGCTCCAACCTGAGCCGCTTTGACGGCGTCAAGTTCGGCCACCGCGCCGCGCGCTACGACGACCTGCTGGACATGTACCGCAAGACCCGCGCCGAGGGCTTCGGTGCCGAGGTCAAGCGCCGCATCATGATCGGCACCTACGTGCTGAGCCATGGGTACTACGACGCCTACTACCTGCAGGCGCAGAAGCTGCGCCGCATGATCGCCGACGACTTCCAGCGCTGCTTCACGCAGTGCGATGTCATCGCCGGCCCGGTGGCGCCCACGGTGGCCTGGCACATCGGCGAGCAGGGCGGCGATCCGCTGCAGGCCTACCTGGCCGACATCTTCACGCTGCCCGCCAGCCTGGCCGGCCTGCCCGGCATGAGCGTGCCCGCCGGCTTCGGCGCGGGCGGCATGCCGGTCGGTCTTCAGCTGATCGGCAACTACTTCCAGGAAGGCACCTTGCTGCACGCCGCGAACGCGCTGCAGCAGGTCACCGATGTCCACCTCCGCACCCCGGAGGGCTTCTGAGATGACAACGCCCCAACTCGTGCGTGGCTACGAGGTCGTGATCGGCCTGGAGAACCACGTCCAGCTGTCCACCCAGTCCAAGATCTTCAGCGGCAGCGCCACCGCCTTCGGCGCCGAGCCCAACACCCAGGCCAGCCCGGTCGATCTGGCGCTGCCCGGCACGCTGCCGGTGCTCAACCGCGCCGCGGTGGAGCGGGCCATCCGCTTCGGTCTGGCGGTGGGCGCCAAGGTGGCGCCGCTCAGCATCTTTGCCCGCAAGAACTACTTCTACCCCGACCTGCCCAAGGGCTACCAGATCAGCCAGTTCGAGATCCCGGTGGTGCAGGGCGGCCACGTCGAGTTCTTCGTCGGCGAGACGAAGAAGACGGTCCGCCTGACGCGCGCCCACCTGGAAGAAGACGCGGGCAAGAGCCTGCACGAGGACTTCCACGGCCAGTCGGGGATCGACCTGAACCGCGCCGGCACGCCGCTGCTGGAGATCGTCTCCGAGCCCGACATGCGCTCGGCCCAGGAGGCGGTGGAATACGCCCGCACGCTGCACGCGCTGGTGATGTGGCTGGGCATCTGCGACGGCAACATGCAGGAGGGCTCGTTCCGCTGCGATGTGAACGTGTCGGTGCGCAAGCCCGGCGCGCCCTACGGCACGCGGCGCGAGATCAAGAACCTCAACAGCTTCCGCTTCCTGGTGGATGCGGTCAACTACGAGGTCAACTGGCAGATCGACGAGATCGAGGACGGCCGCAGCATCCAGCAGGCCACGGTGCTCTACAACCCCGACAAGGGCGAGACCCGGGCGATGCGCAGCAAGGAAGACTCGGCCGACTACCGCTACTTCCCCGACCCCGACCTGCCACCGCTGGTGATTGCCTCCGAGTGGGTGGAGCGTGTGAAGGGCGAGATGCCCGAGCTGCCCCGCGCGATGGCCGAGCGCTTCGTCGCCCAGGACGGCCTGCCGGCCTACGACGCGACGATGATGACGCAGAGCCTGGCCTTCGCCCGCTACTACGAGGCCGCGCGCGACGCCTGCCGCCAGCCCAAACTGGTGGCCAACTGGCTGATGGGCGAGGTGAGCAAGCGCCTGAACACCGAAGGCCGCGACATCGCCGACGCCCCGGTGGCCCCCGCCACGCTGGCCGCGCTGATCAGCCGCATCCAGGACGGCACGATCAGCAACAACGCCGCCAAGCAGGTGTTCGAGGCACTGTGGTCGGGCGATGCCTCGGGCGTCGACGCGATCATCGAGGCCAAGGGCCTGAAGCAGATGAACGACACCGGCGCGCTCGAAGCCATCGTCGCCGAGGTCATCGCCGCCAACCCGAAGTCGGTCGAGGAGTACAAGGCCGGCAAGGACAAGGCCTTCAACGCCCTGGTCGGCCAGGTCATGAAGGCCTCCAAGGGCAAGGCCAACCCGGCGCAGGCCAGCGAGCTGCTGAAGGCCAAGCTCAACTGAACGCGGACGGCGGCTTGCTGCCCACAGCGGCCGTAGGCCGCTGTGGGCCAACGCGCTACGCCAACCGTGCCGCCAAGGGCTGGGCAGGCAGGCA
>NZ_JAGQDD010000017.1:0-114622 GCF_018069845.1 Ideonella alba | reverse complement strand
TCCGAGGTCGCTGCTTCATCGCAACACTCCTTCCGCCAGGCGGTCATAGTGTGTTGCATCGATCGGTTGAATCCGCCATCCCAGCATGTCGCTCCACACCTCGAGATAGGCACCCTTCACGTTCAGGCTGGCGTCCTTGCCCGAACGCAGCATCCACATGCTCGCGAGATTCACCACCAGCCCGAGCGCTGCCACCACCAGCACAGTGGTCGTCTGCACCTCCTCGGGCTGGCGCCAGCGCTGCCACGCTTCGAAGAGTATGTAGCCGGCGACGCCGAACAACAGCAGCGCATTGAAGGCCGCTGCCAGGATCTCGAAGCGGTGATAGCCAAAGGTCCGACGCTGATCCGCAGGCCGGCGGGCAATCCTGATGGCCGCCAACGCGATCGCGAGCGCAGCCACATCGGTGAACATGTGCGCGGCATCGGACAGCAGCGCAAGGCTGTTCAGGACGACGCCCCCCACGACCTCGGCGATGAGGAAGGCCGAGGTCAGCACCAATGCCCAGCGCAGCGAGCGCTCCTTGGTCGTCGCCGGCAAGGCGTGGTCGTGCCCCGCGCTCATCGCCCAACCCTCTCGCGCGGCCGAGCCGGACAGACTTGCTGTCGAGTCATCGGATCGGCTCGGCCGAAGCAATGTCCATCACGTAAATCCAGCCGGCCACGGCCGACCCGGTCCTCGCCGTGCGCCGGATGACGTCCACCAGCGCGGGGACATCTTCGTCGTGGCAATGCAGCTCGACCTTGTACTCGTTGATGATCTCTTCACCGAGTTCCAGCGAGTAGTGACGCTCGGCATCGTCCAGGGGCACGAGTGACCCCTTCACCACGTAGACCGCCAGGTTGTGTTCGTCGTGATTCGGATCGCCCCAGACCGTCGAGCCCTTCAGCCCGGCGATGACGTCGACGATGCGGCTGGCGTGGACGTAGGCCTTGATTTCCTTCATGGTGTCGCTCCTTCGACGGCGGGAACCGGCTGGGGCTGTCGGCGGCGCTCGGCACGCAGTTCAGCCCACTCGTAGATCAAGGGAAGCAGCAGCAGCGTCAGCGCCGTCGAGGTGATCAGGCCTCCGACGACGACGGTCGCCAACGGCCGCTGGGTCTCGGCGCCGACGCCGGTGGACAGCAGCATGGGGATCAAGCCGAGGATGGCCACCGACGCCGTCATCAGCACGGGCCGCAGCCGGAGCGCAGCCCCTTGCCGGACCGCCTCTCTCACCGACAGCCCGTGTCGTCGCTGATCGTTGAGGAACGAGACCAGCACGATGCCGTTCAGCATCGCGACCCCGAAGACCGCGATGAATCCGATTGCCGACGGGACCGAGACGTACTGTCCTGTGACGAACAGGCCGATGATGCCGCCGATGATCGCGAAGGGCACGTTGGCGATGATGATCGTCGCGTGCCGCAGCGAATTGAACGCGGTGTACAGCAAGAGGAAGATCAGCCCGATCGTCAGCGGAACGATCAGGGCCAGACGGGCCAGCGCGCGCTGCTGGTTCTCGAAGGCGCCGCCCCACTCGACCCAGTAGCCCGCCGGCATCTGCACCGCTTCCTTGAGCTTCGCGTCAGCCTCCTTCACGAAGCTGTCGACATCGCGGCCCTTGACGTCCATCTGCAGCACGGCATAACGCTGCAGGGCCTCGCGACGCACGAACGAATACCCTTCGTCGAGCTCCAGCGTGGCCACCTGCGAGAAGGGTACGAGCGCTCCCTCGGCGGTGCGGATCGGGATGGAGCCGATGGCCTCCGGATCGGCCCGGAAGCCGTCGGCCAGGCGTACGGCGATGTCGAAGCGCTTGGTGCCATCGATGAGCGTGGACACGGCGCTGCCGCCAATGCCGGCCTGCACGACCTCCAGGATCTCGTCGGCATTGATGCCGTAGCGCGAGGCCGCTTCGCGGTTGACCTTGATGACGAGCTGAGGCTTGCCCTTGTTGGCCTCGGCTGACAGGTCGGTGACGCCTGGCACCTTCTCCAGCACGCTCTTGGCTTGCGCCGTCAGGCGGTCCAGGGTCTCCAGATCCTCGCCGTACAACTTCAGCGCCAGCGTGGCGCGCACCCCCGAGATGAGCTCTTCCACCCGCATCTGGATCGGCTGCGTGGCACCGAAGACGGAAGTCGGGACGACCTTCTCCAGGTCCTCCTGCATCTGCGATGCCAGCGCCGAGTAGGTCGTCTTCTCCGGCCACTCGGCCTGCGGCTTCATGTCGACCAGCACTTCCATGTAGTTCACGTCCGCGGTCTCGCCCTTCTCGGCGCGGCCGATCGTGGCGAGCACGGAGCGAACCTGCGGGTACTTCGTGCGCAGGGTGGTGTCGACCGCCTGGGACACCTGCAGCGATTCGTCCAGCGAGGTCGACGGGATGCCAGTGACGCGGAACATGATGGCCCCCTCCTGAAGCTGCGGCATGAACTCCTTGCCGAGCAAGGGGAACAGGGCCAGCGTGCCGACGAGCAGCACGAGTGCCGTGCCGATCACGCGCTTTTTGCGCTCCAGCGCCCAGTCCAGCAGCGGTACATAGGCCTTCTTGGCCCAGCGAACGAGAAAAGTGTCCTTCTCTTCCTTGGGCTTGAGGATCAATGCGGCCAGCACCGGCACGAGCGTCAGCGACAGGACCAGCGAGCCGGCCATCGCGAACGTGATGGTCAGGGCCATCGGCTTGAACAGCTTGCCCTCGAGGCCGGTCAGGGAGAAGAGCGGCAGGAACACGACGATGATGATCAGGATCGCAAATGCGATCGGGTTGACCACCTCGCGCGCGGCTTCCAGCATCACGTGCGTCTTGTTGATCGGCTTGCCGGACTCGCGCGCATGCGAGAGCAGCCGGAACGCGTTCTCGACCATGACCACGGCGCCGTCCACCATCATCCCGGTGCCGATCGCCAGCCCGGCGAGCGACATGAGGTTGGCCGACAGCCCGAAGCGCTGCATCAGGATGAAGGCGATCAGCATCGACAGGGGCAGCGTGACGATCACGACGATGGCGGACCGGAACTCCCCCAGGAAGAGGAACAGGATCACCGCCACCAGGATCGCGCCCTCGACCAGGGAGCTCTCTGCGGTCTTCAGTGCCTTCTCGACAATCTCGGTCCGGTCGTAGATCGGCTTGAGCGTCACGCCCTTGGGCAGCGCGGCCTGCGCGATGGCGAGCTTGGCCTTAACGGCGTCGACCACGGTCTTGGCGTTCTCGTTGACGCGCGACAGCGCCATGCCCAGCACGGCTTCCTTGCCGTCGCGGGTGACGGCACCGAAGCGCGGTGCCGGCGCCTCGACGACCTTGGCCACGTCGCGCACGCGGATCGGCGCACCGCCGCGTTCGGCGACCACGATGCCGCCGATGTCCGTCACATTGCTCACCAGGCCCAGGCCGCGCACCAGGTACTGCTCGCGGCCCAGATTGATGGACTGCCCGCCGACCTGCTTGTTGTTGGCCGTCAGCGCTTCCATCACCTGCTTGAACGACAGCTTGTACTTGACGAGTGCGTTCGGATCGATCTGCACCTGGAACTGCTTCTCGTCGCCACCCCAGGTAATGATGTCGTCCACACCGGGCGCCGTGCGCAGGATCAGCCTGACAGTCCAGTCGTGCAGTGTCCGCAGGTCCATGCTGGACAGGTTCTTGTCCGCCGACTCGACCGTGTACCAGAAGACCTGGCCCAGCCCGGAGCTGTTCGGGCCGAGAACGGGTTCGCCGTAGCCCTGGGGCAATCGGCCCTTCACGTCCTGCAGTTTCTCGCCGACGAGGCGGCGCGCGAAGTAGATGTCGACGTCGTCATCGAAGTAGACGCCGACATAGGACAGGCCGAAGAGCGAAACGGACCGCACCTCCTGAACGCCGGGCAGGCCGGCGAGGGCGCCTTCGATCGGGGCCGTGAGCAGTTTCTCGACGTCTTCGGCTGCAAGGCCGGGTGACTCGGTGTAGACGTTGACCTGGATGGGCGTGACGTCCGGGAAGGCATCGACCGGGACCTGACGAAACGCCTGCACCCCGAGACCGATGACGATCAGGAAGGCGACGATGACCAGGACCTTGTATCGAAGCGAGGCATCGACAATGGCGTTGAGCATGATGGGTGATCTTTCTCAGTGGCCTTCGCCGATTTGCGACTTCAGCAGCCGCGCCTTCAGGGCGTACGCCCCTTCGGCAACCACCTGCTCACCGGCCTTGACTCCGGCCTTGACCACCGTGCGTCCGCCGACCTTGTCCCCGGGTTCGATGGCCCTCGGCTCGAAGCCGCCGCCTTCGGCCACGAACACCGTGGGCTGCCCTTGCAGCAGCAGAATCGCCGCGCTGGGCACCGACAGCGCCGGCGCACGCGCCGCACCGGTCTCGATCGTGGCGCTGGCGAACATCTCCGGCTTCAGCCGGCCGTCCTTGTTGGGGACCTCGATGCGTGCGGGCGTCGTGCGGCTGTCCTTGTCGAGCATGCTGGCGACGTAGGTCACGCGACCGGAGAAGCGCTCGTTCGGGTAGGCATTGACGGTGACCGTTGCCGCGGCGCCGACCTTCACGCGCGCGAGCTTGTCCTCGGTCAGATCGGCCTCGATCCAGACCGTCGAGAGGTCGGCCACGGAGAACAGCGGTTCCGCAGGAGAACCCAGTTCGCCGATCGTGGCCTTCTTCTGGACCACTGTTCCGGCCAGGGGCGCGGTGAGCGCGAACGTCGATGCGGCACGCTCCGTGTGCGACGCGGTGCCTCCCAACAGGCGCAACTTGTCCTCCGCTGCGTGGAGGTCGGCGTTTGCCGTCTCCAGCGATGACTTGGCGCGCAGGAGTTCGCGTTGCGGGATGATCTCGTCCTTGGCCAGCGACTCCGCACGGGCGTAGTCGGCCTGCGCGACGCGCTGTGCCGATCGCGCCCGCTCCAGGGCAGACTGTGCTTCGCCAAGGGCCAGGCTGTCGAGGACGGCCAGCACCTGACCGGCCTTGACGGTGTCACCCAGCTTCGCGGTGACCTGCACGATGCGCCCTTCGACGCGCGGCGCCACGCGGGCTACGCGATCCTGGTTCGGACGGATCGTCGCGGTGACGGTCACCGAGTCGGCGAAACCCTGCTCAGCGAGCTTCTCGAGCTTGATGCCGGCACGCTGCGCTTCTTCGGCCGACAGCTTCAGCCCGCCTTCCTCCTTGTGCCCTCCCTCGGGAGCGGAAGCGGCCTTCTCGGCGGACTTGGCCTCGGCGGATTTCTCGCCGCCGCCACAGGCGGTCAGGGCGCCTGCCAGAGCGAGGGCCAGCGTCGTCAGCACCAGCGACGCGGATGAGCCGTGCGGTTTCGAGTTCTTCATGGTTGGGTTCCTTCTTGCGGCCAGCCGGCCGCGAGTTCGAGGGCAATGCGGGTGCTCTGGTAGTCGGCGAGCGCGTCGATCAGGTCGCGCCTGGCATCCAGGGATTGCCGGCTGACGACGATCAGTTCGAGCAGGCCGATCTGTCCCGCTTGTTGCGACTTGATGGAGAGTTGCTGGTTGTCCGCCAGGGCAGGAAGCACGGACTCTTGCAGCCGGCGAATCCGATCCTCGAGGCTTGCCAGCCGCGCCCACAGCGAACTGACGCTTGCGCGGGCATCGCGCTGCGCCGCCTGCCGCTCGATCTGGACCTGCGTGAGCTCGGTCTGGGCTGCGCCGATGCCTGCGGAATTGCGCTTGAACAGCGGCAAGGGAACGGACAGGGTCAAGGTCGTCAAGCGTTCGCGCGCCGCCCCGGGCCCCTCGCGACCGACGTTCAGCCCTACGGTCACGTCCGGGTAGGTGCTGGCCCGTTCGAGCTTCAGCCGCGCGGCGGCACTGGTCTCGCGCGCGGCCAGAGCGCCGGCGCGTGGCTGGTTGTCGGCGCTTGCAAGCAGGGCGTCGAGGGAGTAACCGGCGCGCTGCGCCGAGAGTTCACCTGTCGCCATCGGCAGGCTCCCGGGCGGCAGTTGCAATTGCTTGGCCAACTCGGCGCGTGCTTCGAGCAGTTGCTCTTGAATCTGGGCCAGCTGATTGCGCGCGCGCTCGGCTTCGACGCGAGCGACGTTGGCGTCGAGCCGCGTGTCCTCGCCCGCCTGCCGTCTTCGCTGCACCGCCACGGCCGTGTCATCGAACAGCTTCAGTGCCTGCGTCTCCGTGTCGGCCCGCTGCTGCAGCGCGAGCACGCGCGTGTGTCGCTCGGCCACCTCCGCGCGGACGTGGCGGCGGACGTCGGCGATCTCCAGCCGCAGGGCGGTCAGCGCAGCACTGGTGGCTTCGCGACGGTAGGACGGCTGTCCGCCCACCTCGAAGGTCTGGGACAGACCCGCGCCCCACTCGCTGCGGCGTTCCGACCCGGTGGTCGAAGGCACGGATCGTCGCGTCTGGTCGACGGACAACTGCGGGTTGTTGTAGAGCCACGCGCCTGCGTCGGCACGCTGCCCTTCGGCCGCCGACAGCTCAGCCATCTTCAATCGCAGCGTCGGGCTTGCCGCCTCGGCCAGCGCAAGGGCCTCCGCCAGGCTCAGACGCTGCTGCGCCTGAGTCGGTGCGGTTTCCGGGGGGAGGACGCCAGGCTTTTGCGCCGGGACTTGCGCCTGCCCGATGTTGGACAGGCAGAGCAGGGAACCGGCAAGGGCCAGCGACTTCGTTCGCATCGAATTCTCCAGGTTGCTATGAACAACAAAGCGGAAGAATTCGGCGAGGCGTCAGTCGCTAGGGGGCAAACTCAATGGATGTGACAGTCCCTCGCCGAATCAGGCGGCGAGGAGCCATTTGGGGCGTTCGATCCGGCCAGGGCGACCGGAATCCGGAAGAAGAAGCGTGGGCAGCGCCAGGACAGAGGACCGGATCGCAGCAACCGAAGCGGTCTGACTGGCACAGGGTTGCACGCAACCCAGGTGACAAAACGCACAGTCAAGGTCGTCTGCAAGCACCGAGGCCTTCTTGGCAGCGGACCCTGAATCGGACTCGGCCTTCGCCTGGTGCTGATGGCTGTGGTGCCCGAAGTGCCCTGAACTCGGAGCCTGCTCGTGGCCGCAGTACGTCGCTGCCGCACCCCAGGCAAACTGGAGAGGCAGGACGGACAACAAAAACAGAAGGATCAAGCGACGCACGGGCGGAGTTTAGCGGACGTGGACGGAACCCTGCTAGCCGAGCCTCGTGGCGGACATTCCGGTGGAAGTCAAACGCCCGCTTGGCGCGACATGTTGCCGGTTCCAGTGGAGCGACGTCCCGCCGCATCGGCCGCCGCTGCCAACGTCATCTGCTTCATCGTCATCCCCCGCATCCTGCGTCGCTAGCTTCAACGCACACAGTTACAAAGCCGAGGACTTGATCAGCGATTCCCTAATGCACAGATGAACGTGACGCCAAGAACTGGCTGTTCGCTGGCAGCGCGCTGGCCGGGCAGCGCGCGGCTGTGGTAATGAGCCTGGTGCAGTCGGCCAAGCTCAACGGCCTGGATCCCGGGTCTACCTGCGCGACGTTCTGGCGCGCATCCACACGCACCCCAGCCACCGGCTGGAAGAACTGCTGCCGCTTCGCTGGCGGCCGGCCTGACGATTGGGACGCTCACGCAGTGGGTGGTGATCGAGGCCGACGTCGCCGTGCGCCGCATGAGCCACGACCAGAAGGTGCGCCTGGCCGACGAGATCTACGCCCAGCAGCCCAACACGCTCGCCGCGTTCCTGGCGCTGCCGGGGATGGGGGTGGACATGGCGCAGTTGGAGGTCGCGCTGCACATCCCGTTCGTGACCTTCCAGGCGATGAAGCTCAGCGGCCACCAGTGGCCGCTGGTCACCGAGGACATCCAGGACGGCTGCCTGCAGCGCCTGACGGCGCGTGCGCGCTTCAACGAAGGGCTGCCGCAGGAACTGGCGACCAAGCTCGTCGAGCAGTTCCACACCGAGCACGCCGAGCGCTACCTGCTGGCCTTCGTCTACAGCTGGCTCGACGAGCACGACCTGATGGCTGTGCGCACCGAGGCAGAGAAGTATCTGATGATGGCCGCGCTCAACCTGGTGGAATGCGTCGCCTTCGTCGGGGCGGTCAAGCCGACTCGATAGGCAGCGGGTCAGGCCGCCCGTCAATATGTGATGGCCGGACGCTCACCGAGACGGCGCATGTCGAGAGTTTATCGGCAACTGGATGCGAAACTGAAACGAGGCCACTTCGGGCGGCAAGATGTGGATTTGAAACCCTGTAGCAAGTGCAGAGTCAATCGCGCTCCCTGCGCGATGGGGCTGCTCGGCCACGAGCCCTGCTTCGCCCGATGCTAGCCAGGGGCACTCGGGTCACCCGGCGCCACTGAGTGCCGGGAGCGCGCCGACATGCCAATCCAGTGATGTTTGCTCAAGCGTCTCTTCTTCCATCGCAGTGAGCTGTTGCCGGGCAAATTGCGCGACGCAGCTTGGGCCTCTCCACTGCAGCACGCGTTGTATGCAAATCGGTTCTGGCGGCGTCAGTGGCAACTACCGCAGCACAAGCCCGTCGGCTTGCCGGGAGTGGCCGAACCGGCCTGCACGGGCACCGGCGTGTAGCCCGCGTCCTTGATGGCTTCGGCCAGTTCCTCGGCGTCGGCCGAGGCCGGCTCCACCTGCACACGGTGCGAGGCCAGGTCGATAGCGACTTTGGCGTCCTTGTCCGTGGCCTTCAACGCCTTGGTGATGTTGCTGACGCAGTGGCCGCAGGTCATGTCGTTGACTTCGAAGGTGATCATCGCTATCTCCAGTGGGGTCGTGTTGCTGACGGGCATACTGTTGACCTTTCCATCGTTGTAAGGTCAAGCGATGATCTGGAGAGACCCCTCTAGCTGCAGGCAGAAGCCAACGATACTCTTGACCTTTCCATTGTTGGAACCTTGACGATGCGTAGACACTGAACGGCATATCGAGGCACTCATGAGCACCGCTGCACTGTCCAACCCACTCGGAATCAAGCTCCAGGTCACCGGGATGACCTGCGCCTCGTGTGTCACGCGCGTCGAGAAGACGCTCAAGGCGGTTCCGGGAGTCAAGGAGGCGAGCGTCAACCTGGCGACGGAGGAGGCGTCTGTCAACGCCGATCCCTCCGTGACGGCGGACTCGCTGGCAGCGGCCGTTCGCAAGGCCGGCTACGACGTTGCCATCACAGAAACAACGCTGCTGGTGGAGGGCATGACCTGTGCGTCCTGCGTCGCGCGGGTGGAGAAGGCGCTCCGCAAGGTACCCGGCGTCTCCGGCGCCACCGTCAACCTGGCGACCGAGAAGGCGACCATCCAGGCGCTTTCGACCGTGCCGGTTTCGGCGCTGAAGGCGGCCATCGAGAAGGCGGGCTACGCGGCGAAGGACGTTCAGCACGACAGGCCGCCGCCAGCCACTCGGCTGCCGGTCTGGTGGCCAGTGGCGGCAAGCGCTGTGCTGACCTTGCCACTGGTCGCTCCGATGCTGCTGTCGCTCTTCGGCATCGAGTGGATGCTCAGCGGCTGGGCACAACTGGCACTGGCGACGCCAGTTCAGTTCTGGCTGGGTTGGCGCTTCTACCGGGCCGGCTGGAAGGCCGTGCTCGCCAAGACCGGCAACATGGACCTGCTGGTGGCGCTGGGCACCTCCGCGGCCTACGGACTGTCCGTCTACCTGCTCTTCAAGCACGCCGGGCACGGCATGCCGCACCTGTACTTCGAGGCCTCTGCGGCCGTCATCACGCTGGTCTTGTTGGGCAAGTGGCTCGAGCACCGGGCCAAGCGGCAGACCGCCGACGCCATCCGCGCGTTGAACGCGTTGCGACCGACCACCGCCCGGGTCCGCCGAGACGGCGCGGAAGTCGACATTCCGGTGGAGCAGGTCGTCGTGGGTGACCTCGTCGTCGTCCGGCCGGGTGACCGCGTCGCCGTCGACGGTGAAATCGTCGAGGGGCGCAGCCACGTCGACGAGTCGCTCATCACCGGCGAGAGCCTCCCAGTGCCCAAGGCCCCCGGAGACAAGGTCACCGGCGGCGCCATCAACGCCGAAGGCGCGCTGACCGTTCGCACGACCGCCATCGGCGCGGAGACGACGCTGGCTCGCATCATCCGGATGGTCGAGTCGGCTCAGGCGGCAAAAGCACCCATCCAGCGCATCGTGGACCGCGTGAGCGCGGTGTTCGTCCCGGTCGTCCTCGGCATCGCGCTGGCCACCTTCCTCGGTTGGACGGTCTTCACGGGGGACTGGGAACACGCGCTCATCAACGCGGTGGCCGTGCTGGTCATCGCGTGCCCCTGTGCGCTGGGTCTGGCGACGCCGACGGCCATCATGGCCGGCACCGGGGTCGCCGCGCGACACGGCATCCTCATCAAGGACGCCGAAGCCCTGGAGATCGCGCATGCAGTCACCGCGGTCGCCTTCGACAAGACCGGTACGCTCACCGAAGGCAAGCCTTCGCTCGTGGCCGTGGCGGCGGCCGACGGATCGAGTCGTGACGAGGTACTGCGACTTGCGGCCGCGCTCCAGAAGTCGAGCAGCCATCCGCTGGCGATGGCGGTCATGGACAAGGTGCGCGAGGAGCGACTGCCGGTCCCAGAGGCTCACGATGCGAAGGCACTTCCCGGTCGCGGTGTCGAAGGCACTGTTCGAGGCCAGAAACTGGCCCTCGGCAGCACGCGCATGTTGCGCGAGCTCCAATTGAACGAGGGCGATCTGCTGGCCGACGCTCAACGGCTCGAGCGGCAGGGCAAGACGGTCTCGTGGCTGGTCGGGTCGGATGGCAACCAGTGGCGCCTGCTGGGCTTGCTGGCGTTCGGCGACACCATCAAGCACACCGCCGCTGCAGCGGTGGCGCGGCTGCATCAACTGGGCATCAAGACCGTCATGCTGACCGGGGACAACCGCGGGGCGGCAGAAGCCGTCGCGAAGGAACTCGGCATCGACGAGGTTCGTGCCGAAGTCCTGCCCAGTGACAAGGCGGCCGTGGTGAAGGAACTCCGCGATGCGGGCGCCGTGGTCGCGTTCGTCGGCGATGGCCTGAACGACGGCCCCGCACTCGCCGCAGCGTCCGTGTCGTACGCGATGGCAGGTGGCGCGGACGTGGCGACCGAGACCGCCGGCATCACGCTCATGCGCGGCGACCCGAGGCTCGTGGCGGACTCGCTGGACGTCTCGCGCCGCACCTACTCCAAGATCAAGCAGGGCTTGTTCTGGGCCTTCGGCTACAACGTACTGGGCATCCCGCTGGCCGCGCTGGGCATGCTGAATCCCGTCATCGCGGGAGCGGCGATGGCCTTCAGCAGCGTGAGCGTCGTGGTCAATGCATTGACGTTGCGGCGCTGGCACGGTGCCGCTGACGCGCCGGCCGCGCGGCGCCCGAAGCATTCCCAATCCGTGGCCGTGTCAGGGAGCCCCAGATGAGCATGAACATCGGCGAAGCAGCGAAGGCCTCGGGCGTTTCGGCGAAGATGATTCGCCACTACGAGAGCGTCGGGTTGTTTCCGGAAGCGGCGCGAACCGAGTCCGGCTACCGCCAGTACACGGACAAGGAAGTCAGCACGCTGCGCTTCGTCCGACAGTCGCGCGATCTGGGTTTCTCCATCGAGCAGATCCGCGAGTTGCTTGGACTGTGGCAGGACCGCATGCGCCCCAGCCGACAAGTGCGCGCGCTGGCGCAGGCTCACATCGAAGAGCTGGACGAGAAGCTCAAGGAACTCCAGTCCATGAAGGCGACGCTCGAGCACCTCGTGCATTGCTGCCATGGTGACGACCGGCCCGATTGCCCGATCATTGACTCGCTGGCGCAGGAACGACGGGGGCAGGAGAAGAGCCCTACGGCGGCGACCGGACTCGGACACCGCAGGACGACGGGGCTGCAAGTGGGACGGCGAGCGCGCCAGAGCGCTTGACCGTGGGTACCTTGGCTTGGCCAGAGGGACTCGGCTGTCGCTGAATCCTCATGCGATGGCTACAGAACTCGCGTAGACGGTCAACGCACTGGGATCCGCTTCGAATCGCTTGGCCCCGGCCTCGACATCGAGGCCGGGAGTCGACTCCGAGGTGCAGACGATCGGACGCTTTCGGGCGTTTCGATAGCAGTAGGGGCCGCCGCGCCGGCCGACATCTGAGTTCGTACTGGCGCAACCCAGGAGCACCAGCGACCTCGCCGATGCCGCAAGCGCCAGGACGTGCCGGCGTGTGGTCACGGCGCAGCCCCAGCCGAGCTTACGGGCGCTTGTCTGCGTCGGGCTTGGCGGTCGCCACGGGTTCGTTCGAGCACCAGCCGCGATTGCTGGTCCGGCAGCGCCACGTGCCGTCGCGCATCGCCTTCTCGACCTCCGCGCGGACCTGCTCTCGCGTGAGCGCCGCGGGCCGGGTCGATTCGGTCGTGTTGGCAGTGCCGGGCGCGCCCTGGGCCATCTGGTGTTGGGCCGCTGCAAAGAGCGGGGAGCCGGCCATGACGGCGGCGGCCGCAAGCGCGCGGGTGGCTGTGAAGATGGTATTTCTACGCATGGTGAACCTCGTGAGTTGTTGATGAATGCGAGGCTTCACTCTATGGACCGCGTGCTGACCAGATGCGGACTGGAAGATGACCAAGTCGTAATCGAGGAGACGCGACGGCTAGTGGAGAATCTGCCCATGAAAATTCTCGTGATCGAAGACGAGGTCCGCTTGGCGGAGTACCTGCGAAAGGGCCTGTCAGAGAGCGGCTACGTGGTCGACCTGGCTCACGACGGCATCGACGGACTCCATCTCGCCGTCGAGGGCACGTACGACCTGATCGTCCTCGACGTGATGTTGCCGGGACGGGACGGCTTCGAGGTGCTCGCAGAGCTGCGTAGGCAGCGCAGGACGCCTGTCCTGATGCTGACGGCCCGCGACGCCGTCGAAGACAAGGTCAAGGGGCTGACCGGTGGCGCAGATGACTACCTCGTCAAGCCGTTCTCGTTTTCCGAGTTGTCGGCGCGGGTCCAGGCCCTGTTGCGCCGCGGCGGGGGAGATCGGGAGGGGCAGCTTCCCACCAGCCTCCGGCTGGCGGATCTGGAGGTCGACCTGGCACGCCGCAAGGCGACACGGGCCGGCAAGCGGCTCGAACTCACCCCGAAGGAGTTCAATCTCCTCGTGCTTCTTCTGCGTCGGCGCGGAGAGGTCCTGTCGCGCACCGTGATGGCGGAACAGGTGTGGGACATCAACTTCGACAGCGACACGAACGTTGTCGAGGTAGCGGTGCGCCGGCTGCGCGCGAAGCTGGACGAGCCGTTCGAGTTCAAGCTGATCCACACGGTCCGCGGCATGGGCTACGTGATGGAGGAGCGGCAGGAGTGAGGTGGCGCGTCGTCGCCGCTGGTGATCAATCCCTCGGGACTCGTCTGTCCCGGTGGCTGGCGCTGCAGGGGTTGGTCGCTGCGCTTGCGGTGTCCGGAACGGTGTACGCCGTCAACCTGTGGGTCCTGCAGAACCGCCAGCACGAGGAACTGGCGCTGAAGAGCGCGGTTGTCCGCCATGCGCTTGCCGAGGCGGCTGGGACATCCGCAGCGGAAGAACTGCAGCACAAGCTGAAGGACTTCCTGGCGGGCCATGAGGACATGACGCTGTCCATCACGTCGCCCGAAGGAGTTGTTCTCTTCCGTGCCCCACCGCCCGCCGGGGATGACGACGGGGGTTCGAACCGCCGTTTCAAGCAGAGCTCCTGGGATGACACATGGCTCGCGGGCACCGGCGGCGGTGTCCGGGTCGTCTTGGGATTGGATGTCACCCGCGACCAGGATCTGCTCCAGCGCCTCGGCTGGATCCTGCTGGCAGCCTCCCTGGTCGGAGCGGGTCTGGTCAGCGTGACGGGGTACCTGCTGGTCCGCAGGGGCCTCCTGCCAGTGCACGCCCTGGCCGCCCAAGTGGATGCCGTCGCTCTGGGACGAGCGGGGCTGCGGCTGGACGGAGCGGGGCAGCCACTCGAGCTCCGGCCGCTGGTCGATCGCTTCAACGCGTTGCTGGTGCGGGTCGAGCGCGCATACGCGCAGTTGGAGGGCTTCAATGCCGACGTTGCGCACGAACTTCGGACACCGCTGACCACATTGATCGGGTCGAGCGAACTGGCGTTGCAGCGCAACCGTCCCGCTGCCGAACTGCAGGACGTGATCGCCGCAAACCTGGAAGACCTGAGGCGGCTCGCGATCATCGTCAACGACATGCTGTTTCTTTCGCATGCGGATCGCGGCGCGTCCGCGCGCCGCGCACCGGTCACGAGCCTCGCCGCCGAGCTCGGCGAGATCATCGAGTACCACGAGGCCGCGCTTCAGGAGCGAAGCTTGTCGGCGGTTTGCGAAGGGGATGCGACGGGTGCGTTCGACGTGTCACTCCTGCGTCGCGCGCTGTCCAACCTGTTGAGCAACGCGACTCGCTACGCGAAGACCGGCTCGACGATAAAGGTTCGGATCGCGTCGAACGCAGGCAGGGTGCGGATCGCGGTGGAGAACGAGGGCAGTTCGATCGAGCAGGAGCACCTGCCGCGATTGTTTGACCGCTTCTACAGGGCTGAGCGATCCCGGCGCCAGGCGGGGACGTCGAACCATGGGTTGGGCCTGGCCATCGTCGCTGCCATCGCCAGAATGCACCAAGGCGAACCGTTCGCCAGGTCGGCGGATGGCGTCACAGCGATCGGGCTGGACGTGCCGTCGAGTTCGGCGGCGGCATAGCGGGCGCAGTCCCGACGACGGCAACGCCCTCGACCGGGTCCACGCTCGAGGGGGTGTCTCCGGCCGGAAGCGTCAATCCGACACGATTGGCCTGGCCGAAGCGTTCGACGAAGACAGTCCCGCCGTGCATCCGTGCGACGGCCGCGACGATGGCCAATCCCAGGCCGTGGCCCGCTTGCCCTCGTGAGCGCGAGGAGTCTGCACGATAGAAGCGGTCGAACATCTGGGCTCGGACCGGCGCCGGTATCTCGATTCCGGGGTTGAGGACACTCAGCGCGACGAGCCCGTGGTCCGGCTCGATGAGGACCTGAATCGTGTCCCCGGCTCGGCTGTGGCGGATGGCGTTGGTGAGTAGATTCACGAGGGCGCGCAGCACGAGCGGAGGGTTGCACACCGCCGTGGCGTCGCCGGAGCGTTCCGCGGCCACGCCCGCTTCCTGCAGCAATGCGTCGCAGTAGCGGATGGCCTTGTCCGCCTCGGACCCGAGCGCGACATCTTCCAGTCCCTCCGCCCGGTCGCCGCGATCTGCGCGGGAGAGAAACAGCATGTCGTTGACCAGCGCGTTCAGGAGCTGCAGTTCCTCGAGATTCGACATCAGAACCTCGCGCAGGTCCTCGCGAGATCTTGGCGACGACAGCGTGACCTGCGTGCCCGTGACCAAGGAAGCCAGGGGCGTCCGCAGCTCGTGAGCCACGTTGGCATTGAAGGCCTGCAACTGCGCATAGGCGTCCTCGAGCCGGTCAAGCGCCTGGTTGAATGCGCGCACCAGCCCTGTCAGCTCGGCGCCTTCGGGAGGAACGGTCAAGCGCCGTCCCATGGAACTGGGCGTGATGTCGCTGGCTTCCGCCGAGAGCTGCGACACCGGCCTGAGGCAGCGACCGATGGCGACCCAACTCAGCAGCACGGTCGAGCCGACGCCCAAGGCACAGATCAGGACCAGCGTCGCGAGATGCGAACGGAGGAGCTCATCGCGGGGGCCGGACTCGATGGCCACGCGCAGCCGGCCGGCCGGCCACAACGATGCCGACGGCAGGGCCGTCTCCGTCACATCCGCGCGGGCGCCGTGCGCCGGCCGCGGCGGGACCGTCGTTCCGTTGGCGCTCGACGCGCCGTAGATCGCCGCACCCGCTTCGTCGAACAGCCACACGTGGAGGCCGTCGTGGCCGATGCGCAGGTCGTCGAGGTGATGAAACAAGGCTGCGCGATCGCCTGAACGATTGGCTTCGTCGATGAAGTGAAGGACGACGCTGACCTTGCCTGCCAACTTCATTCGGTCCGCATCGACCAATTCGGACTCGAGGGCCCGTTGCAGCAGCCAACCTGCAGTCGAGAAGACGACGAGTGCGACTACGCCAAGGCCGGCAGTCAGCCGGGCCGTGATCGAGGGATGGCGCCAGGTCATCACGCATCCGCGTCGTTGCCGCGTTCCAGTTCGAGGACGTAGCCCATCCCTCGAACCGTGTGGAGCAGCTTGACCGGGAACGGCTCGTCGAGCTTGGAGCGCAGGCGCCGTATCGCGACTTCCACCACGTTCGAGTCCCCGTCGAAGTTCATGTCCCAGACGAGTTCGGTGAGCACCGTGCGTGACATGACTTCACCGCGATGGCGAAGCAACACGGACAACAGCGTGTACTCCTGGGCCGTGAGATCCAGGCGCGTGCCGGCGCGAAACGCGCGTCGACGTATGGTGTCCAGTTCCAGGTCCCCGAGCACCATGCGGTCGGGTTCGTGGTGCGCACCTGCGGCACCGCGGCGCAGCACGGCCTGGATGCGCGCCAGCAGCTCTGTGAAGACAAACGGTTTGACCAAGTAGTCGTCGGCGCCGGCGCGCAGGCCTCGCACCCGGTCTTCCACGCTGTCAGCGGCGGTCAACATGATCACCGGCGTGTCCTTGTGCTGCCTGAGAGTCTCGAGCAGTGTGAAGCCATCGGCCCCAGGCAGCATGACGTCGAGCAGAAGCAGGTCGTAGCTTCCCTCCATCGCCATGTGGCGCCCGTCGATCCCATCGGTTGCGACATCGACGACGTAGCCGCTCTCGGCCAGCCCCCGACGCAGATGGCCTGCCAGCTTGGCGTTGTCTTCGACGACGAGGATTCGCATGGGAGGCTGCAGCGAGGCGCGTGAAGGGATGCGATGCCGACCGCCGTTCCTAGGCGGCCAGTGCCATGCGCAGAGGCTGCTGCGCATGGAAGGCCCACTTGGGTCCCTGTCGCAGGGTGTTGAGCGCCGTCGACCTGACTTTCGCGAAGAACAGGGATTCGTCGATGCCGGATCGCTCGAGGCAGTAGCGCAGACGGTGGGTGCGTTTGCGCCGGTCGCCCTCGATCGGGGACCCGTCCTGGCGCGACTGTTCGAAGAACCCAACGGACCGACGCAGGTTCTCGAGCGCCTGGGGCCGAAGTGCCGGGATGGCTCGAGGCGCCGCCAGCTTGGCCTGCGCAATCGACGGGTTGGGACCGACGACCAGCCCCCAGGGCCTGAGCCCTGCGACGATGTCGACGCTCATCGCTTCCAGCTTGGTCAGGCCGAAGTCCCGCGCCGTCCGCAGGCGGCAGGCCAGCCAAGGATCCTCGCGGCGTACGGCATCGATGGCCGCGTCTGCTTCGGCGTCGGATCCCGCAACCGGGAGCACCAGTGAGCCGAGCAACTGCGCTGCCAGCGCATCCTGCCGGCGCGCCGCCTGGTGAAGCCAATGGATGCCCTGCTCGGATTCGTGCACGGTGGTCGCTGACCGCAGGATCAGCGCGCCGAGGCGCCGCTGGGCGCAGAGTTCGCCCGCGAGCGCGGCCTTCTCGAGGAAGAACCGCGCCATCTGCGGATTGGAGACCGAGGAATGGTTGTCTGCATGAATGCGGTAGAGGACCATCCACGCCGCGCTTAATCCTGCATCGGCCGCACGGAGCAGAAGCGCGGCGCCTCTGCGCAGGTTCTGCCCCGTGGTCAGCAAGGACGCCGGCAGTGCGGGTGTATCGACCGCGCTCAGCGCGCGCCCGAGCAGCAACTCCGCGGTCGCATTGCCGCGACGGATGCAGTCTTCGAGAAGAGCCTCGACAGCGCCGTTCGCGCACGGGAGCCGCGGCTGCGCTTCGTCTTCCAAGCGGGCGATGGCGGAGCAAGCGGCATCCGCGAGTTCCGGCGTGATGGGCAGGCGCGCCGTCAGCGTGCCGCTCAGCACGCGCGCGATCTCCTCTGGATCGTCCGACTGGACCGCATTGCTCAGGGCCAGCGGTACCAGGCGAGCGAGGTCGATCCCCGGGGCCGCTTTCAAGGCATCCAGTACGTCGGCGGCCGCATTGGAGGGGCAGTTTTGCAGCGCATGCGCGGCTGCGCGTGCGCCGGCGTCGCCAGCGGCAGCGGCTGCGTCGAGCCACCGTGTCGTCTCGGCGGGATCGGCGTTCGTGAGAGCGCGCCACAGAGCGAGTTTCACCTGCGCCGATATCGACCCTCCGCGCGCCGCCTTTGCCAGCGGGAGCAGCAGCTTGCGGCGCACCAGTTCGTGCAGGGGCAGCGCCTCGGCGATCGTGCGAGCGGTTCGCTCGGAGGGCTCGAGCGACGGGTGCGCCAGGTACTCGAGCCCGGTGTCGGTGTGCTGCGGAAAGCCGTCGACGCCAAGCAGGTAGCGTCTGCCGACTTCGTACCGCGCTTCGAGGTCACCCTGCCGGGCACTGGCGAGCAGCTGGATGTCTTGTCTCCGCATGTCGTTGTCCTTTTCTTTCGGGCCCGCATGCGACGGCCCGAAAGACAACTCGTGAGGGTTGCTAGCAGGGCACACCACTTTGCGGTCCGAAAACGATAGGAACAAGCGACTGACAAAACACTTGCCGGAACATGACAGGCCGGTCATGTTGATGCTTGGGGCCTCTCCCCCAAGCCGCAGGGTGGTAGGCCTTGGCCCGTTCGGGCTCGACCGTGCCGGGCCGTTTGCGTGGCTGCTGTGCAAGCGGCTGTGGAAGGGCGGCGACGGATGTCCGCCGAACTGACGAGGGTCTGCTAGCCACCTCCGGGCCGCTTCTCGCGAGCAGGTCGCCTCGGCCGCGCCTCGTCCCTAGGCTGCTCGCCAGCGCCTTCACGTCTCGTGCCGCAGCGCGCCTCGCGCTTCATCCGAGTCCGATGGCGCGTTCGTCGCGTGGAAGGTGTTGCCTTGTCCCACAACGGAGATTGCTCTCATGAAAAAGTCCTTGTTCACCCTGGCCGCGTTGTCCGCCTTTGCGGCGGGCGCCTACGCGCAGTCGTCGGTCACGCTGTTCGGCATCGCCGATGCCGCCGTGCGTCAAGTCAAGAATGGAAGCGCCGGATCCCAGAAGCAACTGGCATCGGGCTCGAACGCCACCAGCCGGTGGGGTTTGCGCGGCGTAGAGGATCTGGGTGGTGGCATGAAGGCCGGCTTTCACCTGGAGTCCCAGATCAACTTCGACAACGGCACCGCCGATGCGAACAAGTTCTGGGGTCGCCGTGCAACGGTCAGCCTGATGGGCAACTTCGGTGAAGTGCGCATGGGTCGGGACTACACGCCGACCGCGTACAACACTTTCGCCGATGAGTTCGGCATTGTCGGTGTCGGCTCGCGCGGCATCTTCAGCTACGGGGCGGGTTCGAACCTGGGCAGCCCCGCCACGACGGTGCTGCGGGCCGACAACACCGTGGGCTACTTCCTGCCCAACATGGGCGGGCTGTATGGCCACCTGCAGATGGCCGCGGGCGAGGGCGTCAACGGCAACAAGTACGTGGGTGGGCGGTTGGGTTACGAGGCTGGCCCGATCAATATCGGCTTTGCCTACGGCAAGACGGAGACCGGGGCGACCACGCCGGACTTCAAGAACTACAACATTCAGTTCAACTACAAGTTCGGCTTTGCCACGCTGCACACGCTGTACGACGTCAAGGAGTGGAGCCCGCGCAAGACCAAGGATCTGTCGATCGGCGCCACGGTGCCTGTCGGCCCGGGTGCACTGAAGGTCGGCTACACCAGGGCAGATCGCTCAGGTGGCACCGCCGGTTCCGGCTTCTCCGACGCCGACGACAGCACCCGCCTCGGCATCGGGTATGTCTACGATCTCTCGAAGCGCACCGCTATGTACACCACCTACGGTCAGGTCTCGAACAAGGGCGCGGCGCGCAGCTCCGTTCTCTACACACCGCCGGCGGGCATGCTGGGCGGCGAGAAATCGTCCGGTCTCGAGTTCGGCGTTCGCCACACCTTCTGATCGGCAATGTGTTGTGCGGTGACCCGCGCTGACCTCGACGGGCCAGCGCGGGTGTGCCGCGGCGAGCACGGGCGAACGGCGCCGAAACGCGCCGTCCGCATTGGCCGAACAGAAGGTGCGATCGAGGACACAGGCACGGCTGCGGGCGTCGTTGGGGCGCCGCATGACGAAGATGTAATGGATCGGCAAGCAGTCTGTCGGCGCGCGATTCCTACAGTGGCTCCACGGTGCACGAAGGCACCGCAACCGGTGAACCTCCTGGAGAGGTGCACCTGCAACAGGAGTCCATCATGAAGTTCCGTTTCAGTCTGATCGCGCTGGTGAGTGCCGTGTCTCTGCCCGCGCTGGCAACCTCAGGCATCACCCCGGTCGGGGGTGAAGCCGGCTTCACAACCCATGCGATGCCGTCGACGAAGTCGCGTGCCGACGTCATCAAGGAGCTCGAGGCCTGGAAGCGCAATCCGGTCACGGCTGACGGCTGGCGCGAAGTCGGAGGCGATGCAGGTTGGGTCTTCGTCGGAACCAACCTACCCGGCAAGACACGCGCGGCGGTCATCGCCGAAACGATGCAGGCCAAGCGCAACCCGGTTTCCGCCGACGGCTGGCTCGATGTCGGTGGCGAAGCGGGAGCGGTCTACGTCGGTGTCCCGGGCGACACGCGCAGCGCTGCGAACGTCGAGAAGCCCTCCCGGGACGGCGCGGTCAGCGTCCCCGGTGGGATGAGCCGCAGCGGCCACCAGAGCGGCGCGACCGCCACCTCGCACGTGCATCGCTGATGCGTCCCGGAAGGCTGCGGGTGTTGGGGCGATCTGGCCGACGGGAGCGTCGCCCCTCCGTCCGCTTCGGCCTTTCACGGGCCTTGCCTTGAAGCGCTGGCGCCTTCGAGTTCCCGATCTCGATTGCGCGGTCAGTGCCTGGAGAATCACTTGCAGAGCACTCCGTCCACGCTAGGGCGCCGAGTTGCGCTGATCGCACTCGGCTCAGGCACGCTGTTCCTCGCCGCATGTATGTCCAAGCCCGTTCGGCAGGCAAATGCCGACGGCACCTGGTGCCATCGGGTCGGCAAGGCGCCGCGCTACAAGCTGACCTGCACCAGTGCACCGGTGCCGCCGCCGGCCGTGGAAGCTGATGCGAAACGGTTTGCCGCATCTGCGGAAAGAGTCACGGTCTACGTGGTGCGCAAGCGGTGGGCCGACGCCGCCAACGTCGTCGAGCTGACTGTGGACGGCGGTGCGCGGGCCGAAACGGTGCCCGAGTCCTTCGTGCGCATGAGGCTGCCGCCCGGCGACCATGTCCTGCGGGCGAGCTGGCCAGAGGGAGAGACTCAGATGGCGTTTCGGGGCGCTGCGGGCGAGATCCGCGTCATTGAACTCGCGGGCTCGGCCTGGGCCTGGGGGAGCACGTACGCGTTCGAACCAGGCGATGCGGGAAGCCGGGAGCGTGTGCTGCGGGTTCGCATGGTGGCCGACATCGATTGACATCCTCCGCCGCTGGCAGGGTGGCCGGAGCAGCCGAGGACATTACGAATCGGTAAGGTTCCTGAGCGCATTGTGTCGGCATGCGGTCCATAGACTGCCGAGCAGGCTGATCTTTCTCAATGCGCTGAGGTAAAGTTCCGGGTATGTCGGGTGTGGTTCGCCTCCTTCTGATCTGGTTCATCGCTGCTGCCGTTCCTCTGAAGGGGCTGGCTGCGGTGACCATGGGTGGATGCGGGCCGGGGCATCACTCTCCTCGTGAGGCTGTGGCGACCGTCGCGCACGCGACGCATGGCGACTTCCACGAAATCCGGCATGAGCTTGGATCCGGCAACGTCGGGCCCGGGAACCAAGATGTCGAGACCGGGCTCGATTCATCGACCGGGCATTCGGCGCAGCTGAAGATGAAGTGCAGCAGCTGCGCGCCGTGTTGCAGCGTTGCAGCGCCCGCGTTCGCGCGGACGACCATGGTGCAGGCGGAATCGGCGTCTACTGCCGTCGCCTTTCTGGAGATTCGCTTTCCAGCCGTCTTTGCGGACGTACCGCATCGACCACCCCGCCTGATCCTCGCCTGACCGTCACGCTGGTCGATCGCCCTGGCGGCGCTCTGACCGGCATCGTAGACCGCCGCACCCTGCGCAGCAGGCGTGTCGAGCCGGTCCGACTCACGCGAGGATGTCATGAAGATTGTCGTGTTCCGCTGGCTTGTGCCGGCATTCCTGATCGCGGTCAGCTCGGCGACTCTGGCTCAAGCCGTGCCCGGCAAGAGAGCCGATCCACTCGATCCTTCGGCCCCCGTGGCGCCCCTGGTGTACCAGTCCACGCTTACGGGCTACCAGCGTCACGCTGAACAGCCCGTGGGTTCCTGGCGCGAAGCCAACGAGACCGTGAACCGCGTCGGCGGCTGGCGGGCCTACGCGCGCGAGGCGCGCCAGCCCGATGCGCCCGCCACGAACAACGCGCCCCCGAAGCCGGCAACGCCGGCGCCGGCAAGCGCACCCGCCGGTCATGGCGGGCACAAGATGAACTGAGGTCAAGCGGATGAATTCACCTGCCAATCCCGGGCGCGGCGCGCCCGACCGCCCGAGCGTGCGACGTTCGGGAGTGCTCGTCGTTGTCCTGGTTTCTGCCGTGCTGGCCGGATGCGCCAGCTTCTCCCCCGATGCCGGGTTCTCGTCGATCGAGTCCGCGGCCAAGGACAAGCTCGGCAAGGACGTGCGCTGGGCGCGCAGCGATGCCGACGTCGACACCATCGATCGCCGCGTACGCGAGCTGCTCGCGAAGCCGCTGAGCGTCGACGACGCAGTTCAGGTGGCCTTGCTCAACAACCGCGGCCTGCAGGCTCGGTTCCAGGATCTCGGCATCACCGAGGCCGAAGTCGTGCAGGCCGGGCGCCTGCCGAACCCGGGCTTCACGTTCGGGCGCCTTCGGCAGGGCGACGAGGTCGAGCTGGAGCGCGGGCTGCACCTCAACCTCGCGCGCCTGCTGACCTTGCCCTTGGTCTCGCAGCTGGAAGCGCGCCGCTTCGAGCAGGTCAAGCGCGAGGTCACGATGGACGTCCTGTCGCTGGCCGCGGACGCGCGCAAGGCCTACTTCCAGGCGGTCGCGGCGGAGGAGACGGTGCGCTACATGCGGCAGGTGAAGCAGACGGCCGAAGCAAGTGCCGAACTGGCTCGCCGCATGGAGCAGGTGGGCAACTTCAGCAAGCTGGCGCGCGCCCGCGAGCAGGCGTTCTATGCGGACGCTGCCCTGGGCCTCGCACGTGCCGACCAGGCGCAGCGTGCGTCGCGCGAGCGGCTCGCGCGTCTTCTGGGCGTTTGGGGCGACCAGCTCCAGTTCCAGTTGCCGGAGCGCCTGCCGGACCTGCCGGCCGAGGCGCGCAACCAGCCGGACATCGAAGCCGTTGCGATGGCTCAGCGATTGGACGTACAAGCCGCCAAGCTCGGCGCGGAGCAGACCGCGAAGAACCTGGGCTTGACCCGCACGACGCGCTTCATCAACGTGCTGGAACTCGGACTCGTACGCAACACCTCCAACGAGGCTCCGCGGCAAACGGGCTGGGAGATCGGCCTGGAGCTGCCCCTGTTCGACTGGGGCGGCGCGCGGGTGGCTCGCGCCGAGGCGATCTACATGCAGGCGCTGCACCGCGCAGCACAGACGGCAATCAACGCGCGCTCGGAGGTGCGCGAAGCCTATGGCAACTACAGGACCGCTTATGACATTGCGCGCCACCACCGCGATGAGATCGTGCCGCTCAAGAGGCGGATCTCTGAAGAGCAGTTGCTGCGCTACAACGGCATGCTGATTGGGGTGTTCGAACTACTCGCAGACGCACGGTCCCAAGTAGGCAGCGTCTACACATACATAGAGTCACTGCGCGACTTCTGGCTCGCCCAGTCGGATCTCGATATGGCACTCATCGGCAAGGCGGCTATGGCCGCGCCCGCTGGCCCATCCGCGGCAGCTGCCGAAGCTGCCGGCGCACCTCACTGATTCGAACGAGCAAGGAACTCAGCATGGTTTCCCGACGCAATTTTCTTGGCGGCGCCGGCGCGGTCACCGCTGCGGTGAGTGCCGCAGCGGTCAGCAAGGTCGCCATGGCGGCGCTGCCCGAGCCGGTGATTCAATCCAAGCCCGACACGATGCCGCCGCTGGTGCCCAACACGGGCCGGCCCTACAACCCCGTGGTCACGCTCAACGGCTGGACGCTGCCCTGGCGCATGAACAACGGCGTCAAGGAGTTCCACCTGGTGGCCGAACCCGTGGTGCGCGAGATGGCACCCGGCTTCAAGGCGCACTTGTGGGGCTACAACGGTCAGAGCCCGGGGCCGACGATCGAGGTCGTCGAAGGCGACCGCGTGCGCATCTTCGTCACCAACAAACTCGGTGAGCTGACCAGCATCCACTGGCACGGGCAACGCCTGCCGAACGGCATGGACGGCGTGACGGGCTTGAACCAGCCGGGCATCCCGCCGGGCAAGACTTACGTGTACGAGTTCGTTGCACGGCGTCCCGGAACCTTCATGTACCACCCGCATGCGGACGAGATGGTGCAGATGGCGATGGGGATGATGGGCTTCTGGATCACGCATCCTAGGGCCAAGCACCCGCTCATCGACGAGGTGGATCGCGACTTCTGCTTCCTGCTCAATGCCTACGACATCGATCCGGGCAGCTACACGCCCAAGATCATGACGATGCTGGACTTCAACCTGTGGAGTTGGAACAGCCGCATCTTCCCGGGCATCGATCCGCTCGTGGTCAGCCACATGGACAAGGTGCGCATCCGCATCGGCAACCTGACGATGACCAACCACCCCATCCACCTCCACGGGCACGAGTTCCTGGTCACCGGGACGGACGGCGGGCCGACGCCCAAGAGCACGCGCCGGTACGAGGTGACGGAGGACATCGCAGTCGGGCAGATGCGGCAGGTCGAGTTTCTCGCCGACGAAGAGGGCGACTGGGCCTTCCACTGCCACAAGAGCCACCACACGATGAACGCGATGGGCCATGACGTGCCGACGATGATCGGTGTGGACCATCGCGGCGTGGCGAAGCAGATCACCAAGCTCGTGCCCGACTACATGGTGATGGGTGAGCGCGGCATGAAGGACATGACCGAGATGGAGATGCCTCTGCCCGACAACACCGCGGCCATGATGACCGGGCAGGGTCCCTTCGGGTCGGTCGGCATGGGCGGCATGTTCAGCGTTGTGAAGGTTCGCAAAGGCCAGAAGCGCGGCGACTACGGCGACCCGGGTTGGTTCAAGCACCCACCCGGCACGGTGGCCTACGAGTTCACCGGCGAACTGCCGGATCCGGCACGCTTCAAGGCGGAAGGGACAGGCTCGATGTCCCCGGTCGCGAAGCCGGCCCAAGAAGTCGAGGTCAAGGTACGCAAACCCGGTGGCGGGCACGGCGGCCACAACTGAGCGGCCATGAGCCGACATCCATCTGTCCCATCGGCAACAAGAAGGAATCCTGATGAAGCAGTTCAAGTCATTTGTCGCGGCCGCGCTCGTGGCCATTTCCGCCACTGCCATGGCGCACGGCGACGAGGACCATGCCAAGAAGGCCGGTCCGGTCAAGAAGGAACAGAAGGACTGGGGCATCGCTGGCGATGCCAAGTCCGCCAAGCGAACCATCGAGATCGGCATGGCCGACAACATGCGCTTCACGCCGGACAGCATCCAGGTCCGGCAGGGAGAAACCGTCAAGTTCGTCGTGCGCAATACCGGAAAGGTCATGCACGAGTTCGTCATCGGCACGAAGGCCGAGAACGACAAGCATGCCGAGCTGATGGTGAAGTTCCCGAACATGGAACACGACGAGCCGTACATGGCGCATGTGGCGCCCGGCAAGACGGGCGAGATCGTCTGGACCTTCAACCGGCCCGGCGACTTCGACTTCGCATGCTTGATCGCCGGTCACTACCAGGCCGGAATGGTCGGCAAGATCAAGGTCGCCGCGTCGAGCGCCAAGGGTGACGGGCATGCGCACAAGCATTGATGTGACGCGGAGAGGACAGACTCGGCGGGCACTGCTGGCGGCTTCTGGAGCCGTCGCATTGCTGGGGCCGAGCCTGCTGCGTGCGCAGACGCAGCCGCTCCACATGGAGGTGTGGAAGAGCCCGTCCTGCGGCTGCTGCAAGGAGTGGATAGCGCACGTCGAGTCGCACGGCTTCCGCGTGACGGTGCACGACGTCGGCAACACGGCGATTCGCGCCCGCATGAAGCTGCCGACGAATCTCGGCTCCTGCCATACCGCGGTGGTCGGCCGCTACGCCGTCGAAGGTCATGTGCCCGCGGCCGATGTGCTGCGCCTGATCAAGGAGGCGCCCGACGCCGTGGGCCTAGCGGTCCCTGGCATGCCCGTCGGCTCTCCCGGCATGGACGGCCCGGACTACGGCGACCAGCGGGATCCCTTCGACGTACTGCTAGTCGCCAAGGACGGCAGCACGCGCGTCTTCAGTTCTTATCGTTGACCCATGAAAGGATCGTCATGAAGTTTGCACTCCCCGCCCTGATGGCTTCCATCGCTCTGAGTACACCCGTCTGGGCCCAGCAGAAGGCCGACGAGCACGCGGGTCACCATGCCGCGAGCAGCCCGACGGCCACGGCCGACGAGATGACCGACGCGGAAGTCCGAAAGGTCGACATCGATGCGGCCAAGATCACGTTGAAGCATGGCGACATCAAGAGCCTCGAGATGCCGGCCATGACCATGGTGTTCAACGTGCGTGACAAGGCCATGCTCGGCCAGGTCAAGGCCGGCGACAAGGTGAAGTTCAAGGCCGTCAACGAGGCGGGCAAGTTCACTGTCACGGACCTCAAGGTGGTTCGCTGAGACTGCGAGGCGGCGCGATGCGCTCTTCGGCGGCCAAGGCACTCAGCGTCGGAGTCGTTGCCACGCTGAGCGCCGCGGGTATGGCGTGGCATGAGTGCGTGTTGCTCGCGGCCGCCGCGGCCGTGGGGCATCGGCTCTTCCTGTGGCGCATGGACGACGGCGCGCCATGGGATGCATGGCGTGCCGGCGTGCGATGTCTCTTCGCGGGTTTGCTCGGGCTGCTGGCTGCTGTGGCGCTGTTTGCCGTCATCGCGGCCGGCTTGGCGGGCTACTGGGAGATGGGGCATCAGCACGCGCGCGCCACGCTCGCGTTGGTGGCCGCCGCTGCCGCCCTACTGGTGCTTGTCCAGGTGGACTGGCAGGCCCGTTGGGCCGAAACGCGCTTCTGGGCCTTCGTCGCCGGAGGCCTCGCGCTGACGTTCGAGACATGGCGGCCCGACCTCGAATGGCTCCCGTGCCTGGCATCCGCAGGCATCGGGATGTGGCTGGCCTTGGCAAGCTGGCGGATGGTCCGAACGCAGGCGGGCGATCTCTTGCGTTCGGATGCTCGGATGTGAATCAGGTCAGGAAGAGCCCATGAAACGAAGCCCGTTGCTGCTGGCTGTCGCGGCGATCGGCGCGGTGGTCCTGGTCGTTGCCATCTCGAGCCTGGCGCCAAAGCCGGCAGACACCGGGCTGCTCAAACCTGACGATGTGCAGGTGACGGCGTTGGGCCGGCAGGTCTACGCGACGCACTGTGCCGCCTGTCATGGGGCGAAGCTCGAGGGCCAGCCAGACTGGCGCCAGAGAGACGCTCAAGGCCGCCTGCCGGCACCGCCGCACGATGCGTCCGGGCACACGTGGCACCATCCCGACGAGACGCTCGTGCGCATCACGAAGTTCGGCGTTGCCAAGGCTGCCAACCTGGCGTCGTACGAGTCTTCAATGCCTGCGTACGAAGGCGTACTGACCGATTCCGAGATCGTGGCCGCGCTCTCCTGGATCAAGGCCCAGTGGCCCGCCAGCATCCGGGCCAAGCACGACGAGATGAACCGCAGTTCGTCGCAGCAGCGCTGAGCCGATGCCCCACGAGTTCAGGAACCTCTCGAGTCTTTCGCACGCCGAACTGGGGCTCATGCTGATCGGTGGCTTGGCGAGCGCTGCGGTCATCATTGGATTGGCTCTGGTGCTTGCCTGGAAGAACCGACACAGGAGTGCCGAAGGAAACCAGCCGCAGCGGCCGAAGCCTCGGAAGGTGAAGCGCCGAAAGCGACGATGAGGCCGCTTTCGAAACATGTTGCGCGTCAAGGCCTCGGCGCCGTGCAACGTCGAAGATCATGCTGAACCAGGAAGGATCACGATTCATGCAGAAAACCCAGATTGCACTGACCGGCATGGCGCTGGTGATGGCCCAGCAAGCCTTCGCGGCCAGCCACATCGTCGAGATTGCCTGGAGTCGCGACGGGGCGTTTGCGCACAGCGCGAGCGTCGAACCAGGGAAGTTCGTCGAGCTGTGCGGCAAGCTTGCGCCGGGAGACGCCATTCACTGGGAGTTCGCTGCGTCCGTGCCCGTCGACTTCAACATTCACTATCACGTCGGCAAGGAGGCCGAGTTCCCGGCCAAACAAGCGCAGGTGAGTTCCGGGCAGGACACCTTGCGTGTGGCGGTGCGCGAGGACTACTGCTGGATGTGGAGCAACAAGTCGTCGAACCGGGCGCGGATCGACGTTCGACTGCAGCGCCAGAACTGACACCGTCGCGGGCGATGCGCATGGGGACCGAGACACTTCCGCTGAAGCGTTTCGATGCGGGGGAAGGTCGGCATTGCGCAGTCCTGCTGCACGGACTGGGCGGGACCCATCGCTACTGGACCTGCGGGCCAGTCTCGTTCGCACTGTCGGGGCACCGCACTGTTCTACTCGACCTGCTCGGCTTCGGTGAGTCGCCGAAGCCCTGGTTCCGCTACAGCGTCGAGCGCCACGTGGCGGCGCTGCATGCGAGCCTGGCCGGGGAGCGCTCCGTGACGCTGGTCGGGCACTCGCTCGGGGCAGCGCTGGCGCTCGCCTATGCGGCGCGCTATCCGTCGGTCGTCAGGCGACTCGTGCTGATCAGCCTTCCCAACTTCGGCGGCGCCGAAGGGGCCACCGCCTGGTTCGCCCGTCAACGCGGCGGCTGGATCTACACGAACATGTGGGCGACCGCAATCGCGTGCATCCTGACGCGGCGCGTCGTCGGACGCCTGTTGCCGCGTCTTCTTCGCGACATCCCGCGCGAAGTCGCCGAGGACCTCGTGGCGCACACCATGGTGTCGTCGACTTCGTCGTTGTGGGAAGCGCTGTACCGACATGACCTGCGCGCCGAGGCGGAGGCGACGGCGCAGATCCTGCCGGTGCTGATGTTGCACGGCAGTGCGGATCTGACTGCGCCTTTGGCCGGCGCACAGGAACTCGCGGTGGCGCGTTCGACGTGGGAGATGCGTGTCCTCGACGGCGTGGACCACCATCCCTGGTTGCGGGCGCCGCAGGAATGCCTGCAGCATATCGAGCAGTGGCTGTCGCGACTCAGCGTGCAGGCGCCTGCGAGCCCTGCCGGGCCCAGTGATCGCGCCGCGGGGCTCGGCGTGAGGGTGCAATCATGAGCGGCGTGTCCCTGTCGGATCTGTTGGGTGTCGGGATCGCGCTGGCGGCGGGCCTGCTCATCGGATTGGAACGAGGCTGGCATCAGCGCGATCTGCCCGACGGACACCGCGTGGCCGGCTTGCGCACGTTTGCGCTGATCGGCTTGCTCGGCGGCTTGAGCGGTCTGCTCGCGCAACGTTGGGGAGCGATCGTCCTGGTCGTCGTGCTGGCCGTGGTGGCGCTGCTGATCCTGGCCGGCTACATCGTGACGGCCCGCATGCACAGCGTCATGGGCCTGACCACGGCGATGGCAGCCATCACAACGTTCCTTGTCGGCGTGTTAGCGGCAGGTGGCAGCACACTGCTCGCCTCCGCCGTCGCAGTGGTGACGGTGGCACTGCTGCAACTCAAACGGCCGATGCACAGCGGCATCGGCAAGCTCACCGAAAGCGAGTTGACCAGCGGCATCCAGTTGCTGCTGATCAGCGTCGTCATCCTTCCGGTCCTACCCGATCGCGGGTTCGGCCCATTCGAGGCATTGAATCCCTACAAGCTCTGGTGGGCGGTCGTGCTGCTTGCGTTGCTCTCGTTCCTCGGGTTCGTCCTGATGCGCTGGTTCGGGGCCCGGCGCGGACTCACCCTCACCGCACTGCTCGGCGGACTGGTGTCCAGCACCGCCACCACGGCGACGCTGGCACGCTGGGCCAAGGAAGCCCCGCAGTGGCGGCCCCTGGCGGCCGGCGGAGCCACGCTCGCGTGCGCGGCCATGTTCGGCCGCATGGCGGTGCTCGTCGCCGTCGCCGCGCCAGCGCTCGGCACGGCGACAGTCGGGACCCTGGGCGCCATGGCCGTCACCGGAGCCGCGTTCGGTGCGTACCTGACCACGCGCGAGCATGCGCGAGATCTTCCGGATCTGTCGACCCAGAATCCGCTGAAGCTGACGGCAGCCGTTCAGTTCGCGCTGTTCCTTGCAGCGGTGCTGCTCGCAGGCCGGTTCCTCGCGGACCGGTTCGGCGACGCCGGGCTGCTGGTCACGGCGGCGATCTCGGGTCTGGTCGATGTCGACGCCATCACGCTGTCGGTGGGCCGCATGGTCGGCGATGGGGTCGTCGGTGCGTCGGTCGCGGGCGTGGCGGTCTTTCTAGCGGCCGCCGTCAACCAGGTCACCAAGGTCGGGCTGTTGTGGGTGCTCGACAGTCGATCGCTGGCGCTGAAGGTGCTGCCGGCTTATGCGCTGATGGCGCTCGTCGGTGTCGGAGCGGCGCTGGCACTGGGCTGAGTCGCGCCGATGTTCGCGCGACGGCTCGGCGGGGAGGGCAAGTGCCCTCCGGCGAGATTGCCGATGTCAGTTGCCGCGCTTCTCCGCCTTGATCATCTCGAGGCGGGCGAGTTCGTTGCCGACCATGATGATCTTCTGGCCGTCCTTGGTTTCCATGACGTGTCCGGGCTTCATGCCCACGGTCCGGCCGAGCCGATCCTCCATGGCCATCTTGCCGTCCTTGA
The DNA here is from genome assembly GCF_018069845.1 of Ideonella alba. Lineage (NCBI taxonomy): Bacteria > Pseudomonadati > Pseudomonadota > Betaproteobacteria > Burkholderiales > Sphaerotilaceae > Ideonella > Ideonella alba. The sequence continues at coordinate 83,916 of NZ_JAGQDD010000017.1, read as the reverse complement.
ACACGTACACGGTCGAGCCGTCTTTGAGGTCGAACTTCTGGGCGACATTGCCCATGTCGACTGCGAAGGCGGCGCCTGCGACTGCGAGCATCGAGGCCATGATTGCGAGCTTCTTGAGCATTGATTTCTCCGGGTTGATGGGTTTGACAAATTGAAGCGTGAAGTGTCTTCAGCGCATCGAATCGAGTTTGCCCATCCGCGGATTACAAGAAGCCGTCAGCAACATGACGAGACGGTAAGCTTTCGTCGGTGCGTGCGCGCCGAAGTGTGCGACGCGCTGAAACGACCACCTCTGTGCCTCACGCTTGGAGTCATCGGGCAGGACCGGAGTCCGTAGTCGACTACGGAGGCATTGTTGATGCCGATCAAACGGCATTGGCGAGTTCGCGCCTATTCTTAATTCAACGAAGTTGCCTCTTTTCGCCCGCCCGTCATCATGTTCAGTGATCGCCGACGTCTCCGCCGATGGGCAGCCCAGGTGCTGCTCGTATGGCTGTTCGGCCTCGCGATGGGTGTGGCCAATGCCTGCGCTCTGGGCGAGCAGGCGCATCACCGCTCCGAAGTGGTGACGACGGCCGCTCCCGAGTCTCCTCAGAAGCATCAACACGGCAGCGAGCAAGGTGACCTCGCCAAGGTCAACTGCCTGGACTTCTGCGAGAAGCCCTCTCTCGGTGCTCCGCAGTTGAAGGTGGTCGGTGATGGCTTGGCTGCGCTGGGTTTCGCGCTGCCGATCTCACGCACGCTTTCGGTGGCCGGCCGGGCCGAGCCCGCGGTGGGTCGGCTGATGGTCGACTCGCCGACCCTGCCCGGCGGACCCCCGCCGCGCATCGCGTTCCAGCGCCTCGCGCTCTGACACCCCCGGACGCCGCGCGGATCTGATCCGCGCCGCGTCCTGCCTTCCGTTCGCCATCGCGCCCGCAGCGGCGCTGTCAGGCAGCGGCATTCCCCGTTCGTGTCTGCGTTCCGTGTCCGTCCTCTCAGCAGGAGTCTTGTCATGCGTACCCCCTTCGTTTTGTCGTCCCTTGTCGTCCTCGCGTTCGGCGCTTCTGCCGCGGTGGCACAGGAACGTCCTGCGGTCGCCCAGGCTGCCGCTGCCGCGGCTTCCATGCCGATGTCCATGGACTGCAGTGCCGGCGCGATGAAGCGCCATGACCACGGCGCCGAGCGCAATGCGCCTTCGGCCAGGTCCATGCCCTGTGCGCCAGCCGAAGCGGCGTCCGGCGCCAAGGCCAAGGCCAGGACCAAGCCCGTGCACGACCACGCGAAGTTCCACAAGAACCAGTGACCGACGCCTCAATGCAGCCAGGAGATCCTCCATGAACCACTCCCATGAACACGGCAACGGTCGCCCGTCCGGCCCGAACTGGTCCCGCATCAACCAATGGGTGCTGTGGATCGGTCTGGCTGCCGCAGTCGCCTGGATGTTCTTCCGCCACAACGCGCACCTCGGGCAACTGCTGCCATTCCTGATCCTGCTGGCCTGCCCGCTGATGCACCTGTTCGGGCACGGCGGGCATGGTGGCCACGGTGGACATGGCGGCGGGTCGGAGACGAAGGCCAAGGACGACGCGCGCCAGCTTCCCCCCGGTGGCCAGGGTGGCCACCAGCACTGAAACCCAAGGAGTCCCAACATGCAAACCACTGAACTCAAAGTCAACGGCATGACCTGCGGGTCCTGCGTCGCGTCGGTCACCAAGGCGCTCAAGCGCGTCCCCGGCGTGCAGGACGTCGAGGTCGACCTCGGCAGCGGCATCGCGCGTGTCCGCGGCGAGCACGCCGCGCATCAGGTGCCGGAACTCGTCGCTGCGCTGGGCGAGGCTGGCTATCAAGCGGACGCTGCGGCTGGCGCCCAAACCGCGCATCAGCATCCGACCGGTGGCTGTGGCAGTGGTGCCGGTGCGGCCACCAAGGGTCGCGGCGGTTGCTGCTGCGGTTGAGACTCATGTCGACATCGAACACCGCCGTTGCGACCGATTCCGCGGGCCTCACGCCTGGTCGCCTGGTCGTCCGCTATTGGCTGGACGCGCTGTGGCGCGCCACAGCGGCGGCCGACACGCTGCGCGAGCGTGCGGCCAACATGAGCGCGCACGAGGCCGCAGGTATGCCGCCGCTGCTGCACTTCGAGTCCGAGCTGGTGGCAGACGGGCGGGACCTCGATCCGCCGTCGAACTACCGGCTGCTGCGCGTCACGCGCTGCGGCACTGACGCGCTCGAGAAGCACGTGCGCAAGGGCGCCGCACCGGTGATCGTGGTCGACCCGCGCGCCGGGCATGGTCCCGGCATCGGCGGCTTCAAGCGCGATTCGGAAGTTGGCATGGCGCTGCTCGAAGGCCACCCGGTCTACTTCGTCGTCTTCGACCCGGAGCCGGTCGAGGGCCAGACGATGGGGGCCGTCGTGCAGACGCTGGCGGCCTTCATCGACATCGTTGCCGGGCGCCATCGCGGCAAGGCACCGATCGTCTACGGCAACTGCCAGGGCGGCTGGGCGATCACGCTGGCGCTATCGCATTGCCAGCATCGCGCGGCGCTGGCGGTGCTGAACGGCTCGCCGCTGTCGTACTGGGCCGGTGAGCGCGGCGTCAACCCGATGCGGCTGCTGGGCGGCTTCACCGGTGGCGTCTGGCCGGCGCACTGGATGTCGGACCTGGGCAACGGCCGCTTCGATGGCGCGTGGCTGGTGCAGAACTTCGAGGCGTTGCGGCCCGAGGGCGTGTTCAGGAAGTACGACACGCTCTTTGCGCAGCCGGAGGCCGAGCGCGATCGCTTCCTGGAGTTCGAGCGCTGGTGGAATGGCTTCTACCAACTCGCACGAGAGGAGATGCTGGCCATCGCCGGGGAGCTGTTCGTCGGCAACCGCCTCGAGAACGGGGAGGTCGTGGTCGACGGCCACTGCCGCGCCGACCTCAAGCGCATCGGGGCGCCGCTGGTGATCTTCAGCTCCTACGGCGACAACATCACGCCGCCGCACCAGGCGCTGGGCTGGCTCAAGGAGGTGTTTGCCACGACCGAGGACCTGGTGGCTGCCGGCCAGCGTGTCGTCTACCTGCTGCACAAGCAGGTGGGCCACCTCGGCATCTTCGTGTCGGCGGGCGTGGCGCGGCGCGAGCACCGCGCCATCCTCCACCACGCCGGAACGATCCAGGACCTTGCGCCCGGCCTCTACGAGATGGTTCTCGACGATGCCGCCCCGGGCGACGCCGCCACCGCGGCCCGCTTCGAACCACGCCGACTGGAGGATCTGCCGTTCGACGCCAACCCGGCTGGATTCGACAAGGTGCAGGCGCTGTCCGAGGCCGCCGAGCGTGCCTATGCGCAATGGGTCTCGCCGTGGGTGCGCATGGCGGTCACGCCCGAATCCGCACGCCTGCTGCGCGAACTGCATCCGATGCGCGTCAGCCGGCAGGTCTGGTCCGAAAGGGCGACGCCGGCGCTGGCCTGGTTGCCGTGGATGCAGCAGTGGCTCGACCAGTGGGGTGCGCACGACCCGGACCGCAAGGCCAACCCCTGGTACCAGCTGGAGCGCGTCGGCGCGGACGCCTACGCGCAGGCCTGGGAGTCGTGGCGCACGAGCCGCGACCTCTGGGCCGAGCTGGTGTTCCAGCAGATCTATGCCCGATGACCAGCAGGCCGATCGCCGAGAGGAGTCACGCCATGAGAACCATCCCGCTGCCGGCACAAGGCTGGCGATTCCTCACCGCGACGTGGCTGTTGCTATTGCTGGCCACGATGCTGAGCCCGGCGCTGGCCCAGAGCCGGATGGAGCGGTCCGGCGTCACCCTCTACTGGGGGCTGGTGCCGGCCGCGGTCGTGGCCGACAAGCACGCGCTGGCCGAACTGCACGGCGGTCCGCCCAAGGGCGGCGGCCAGGTGCACCACCTCGTCGTGGCGCTCTACGACAGCGCGAGTGGCCGTCGCATCGAGGACGCGGTGGTGCGCGCGCAACTCAGCGAAGCCGGCATCGTCGACGAGCCGGCGAAGTACCTCCCGCCCATGAAGGTGAACGAGCAGGCCAGCTACGGGCAGGTCTTCGGCGTTGCCAAGGACGGGCCGTACCGGTTCCGGCTCTGGGTGCGGCTGCCGTCGCGGACCGACGAGATCGAGTTCAGGTTCGACGCCTGGTCGCCGCACCGAGCCGAGCGCTGAAGGAGAAGGCAATGACCACACCGACGAAGCCTTCCGATACCGACCCGGGTCGGGCCCGGGCCCGGTGGATCTTCTGGGCGTTCGCGGCGGTGGCGCTGCTGCTGCTGGTACTGGAACACCGGGCGCATGTGCTCGGCTGGTGGCTGCACGCGCTGCTCGGACTGTGCATCGTGCTGCTGTACCTCCTCGTGCGATTCCAGGGTGACGGCGCACGAAAGAGCGGTCCGCGCTGAACGCCGGTCGACCCGCGAAGCAACACAGCAAGGCTATTCAATGGAAACCATCGATCTCTCCGGCCGCCGGGGCCTCGTGGTCGGCGTCGCGAATGCCGACAGCCTGGCCTGGTCTGCCACGCGGCACTTCCGCAATGCCGGTGCGGAGCTGGCCATGACCTACTACAACGAGAAGGCTCGGTCCTTCGTCGCGCCGCTCGCGGAGGAGGTGCAGGCGCAGCTGCTGCCGTGCAACGTGCTGGAGGAGGGGCAATTGGAGGCGGTCTTCGACGCCCTACGCGACCGCTGGGGCAGGCTCGACTTCGTCTTCCACTCGATCGCGTCGGCGCGCAAGGAAGACCTGCAGGGCCGCCTGGCCGACTGCTCGGGCGTCGGGTTCGCCGAGGCGATGCTGGTGTCCTGCCACTCCTTTATCCGCATGGCCAAGCTCGCAGAGCCGCTGATGCGGGAGGGCGGCAGCCTGACGACGGTCAGCTACTACGGCGCCGAGAAGGTCGTCGAGCACTACAACGTGATGGGGCCGGTGAAGGCGGCGCTCGAGGCCTCGGTGCGCTATCTCGCGCACGAACTCGGGCCCGCCCGCATCCGCGTCAACGCAATCTCCGCGGGCCCGGTGCGAACGCGCGCGGCCTCCGGCATTACCCACTTCGACGAGCTGCTTGACGAGGCCGCGCGCCGGTCGCCGCAGCGGCGTACCGTGGACGGCTGCGAGGTCGGCCGTGTGGCGCTGCTTCTGGCCAGTCCCTACGCGTCGGCGATCACCGGCGAAGTGGTGCACGTCGACGCCGGATTCCATGTCGAAGGCATGGTGTTCCATTGAGGGCGGCGGACCGGGCCATGCACATCCTCTCGCTCAACGCCGGCAGCGCGACGCTCAAGTTCGGCGTGTTCGATCCGGCCTCGGCCACGCCGCTGATGGAGGCGACGATCGAGCATCCCGCGGTCGATGCCGCGGCGTTCGACGAGATCGAGCGCCGGCTGCGCCATGCCGGCATGCCGGCGATCGACGCCGTCGGCCATCGTGTCGCGCACGGCGGACCCCGCCTGAGTGAGGCCGCGCTTGTCGACGCGGACACCGAGCGCGAGATCGACCAGGCCGCCCCGCTGGCGCCCCAGCACAACCCGGTCGCGCTGGCCGGCATCCGCCTGGCGCGCGAGCGCTGGCCGGGCCTCCCGCAGGTGGCCGTGTTCGACACCGCGTTCCATGCCGGCATGCCCGAAGAGGCGTCGCTCTATGCGGTGCCGCAGGCCTGGCGCGACGCCGGGGTGCGCCGATACGGCTTTCATGGCCTGTCGCATCGGCACGTGCTCGAAGCGGTGAGCGGTGCGCTGGACCGGGCTCCTGAGGACCTGCGCATCATCAGCTGCCACCTCGGCAACGGTGCCAGCGTCTGCGCGATCGACCGCGGCCGGTCCATCGACACTTCGATGGGGATGACGGCGCTGGAGGGGCTGGTGATGGGCACGCGCAGCGGCGATCTGGACCCTGGCGTGCAGGCGTTCGTCGCGCGGAGGCTCGGACTCGACCCGGCGCAGATCGAAGCGGCTCTGTACCACGACAGTGGATTGAAGGCGCTGTCCGGCATCGGGGCGGACCTGCGCGAGATCGAGGCCCGGGCGCGCCAGGGGCATGCCGGCGCCCGCACGGCGCTGCAGGTTCACGCCTACCGGGTGCGCAAGTACATCGGGGCCTACGCCGCGGCAATGGGCGGCTGCGACGCCGTCGCCTTCACCGGCGGGGCAGGGGAGAACTCTGCCGCGCTGCGCCGGCGCATCCTGGAGGGCCTGCAGTTCCTCGGCGTGCGTCTCGACGAAGACCGCAACGAGTCCTTCGGCGCGTCCGGTGCCGCGGTCGCCGAACTGCAGGCACCGCGCTCGCAGGTGGCGGTGCTGGCGGTGCGCTCGCGCGAGCAGTGGGTCATCGCCCGCGAGACCGCGGCGGTGCTGCGCCGAGCCGAGCGCGCCGCGGCGCGGCAGGACTTCTCGATGCCGGTGGCGATCTCGGCCCACCACGTGCATCTCACGCAGGCCGCCGTCGAGGCCTTGTTCGGCACCGGCCACGCGCTGCGCGTGTTGCAGCCGCTCAGCCAGCCCGGCTTCTTCGCCGCCGAGGAAACGGTTTCCGTGATCGGCGAGCGCGGCCGGCTCGAACGCGTGCGCGTCGTCGGGCCCTGCCGTGCGGCCAACCAGATCGAGGTCAGCCGCACCGAGGCCATCCGGCTCGGCATCGAGGCGCCGCTGCGCCTGTCCGGCGATCTCGCGGGCAGCGCCGAGGTCACGTTGACCGGGCCGGCCGGGACCTTGCGCACCACGGGTTTGATCGTTGCGCGCCGCCACCTGCACCTGACGAGCGCCGATGCGCGGCGGCTCGGTGTCCAGGACCGCGGGGAGATCGAGGTCGCGCTCGACACGCCGCGCGGCACGGTGTTGCGCCATGTCGCCCTGCGTGTCGACGACGGCGCGGTGCTCGAACTGCATCTGGACACCGACGAGGCCAACGCCGCTGGATTGCGCGGTGCCGGCGAGGGCGTGCTGCAGCGAAGCGGCTGCAAGGCGCGCGTGTGCGGCGGGGCCGACCACGAGAACCACGCGTCTTGCGAGGCGCATTGATCGACAAGGAGCAAAGTCATGGCACTCAACGAAGTCGTCCTCTGCGGCGCCGTCCGCACCTCCATCGGCACCTACGGCGGTGCGCTCAAGGAGGTACCCGCCAGCGAACTCGGGGCGGCGGTGATCCGCGAGACGCTGCTGCGCAACGGCCTTGCCGGGTCCCAGGTGCAGTCGCTCGTGATGGGCAACGTCATCCAGGCCGGCAACCGGATGAACCCGGCCCGCCAGGCAGGCCTCGCCGCGGGGCTGCCCGTCGAAGTGCCCGCGCTGACGGTCAACCGCGTCTGCGGATCCGGGGCGCAAGCCGTTGTCAGCGCAGCGCTCGAGGTGGCCGCCGGCATGGTCGATTGCGTCGTGGCCGGTGGCATGGAGAACATGGACCGCGCGCCCTACCTGCTGCCGCAGGGGCGCTGGGGCGCGCGCATGGGCGACGTGACGCTGTTCGACAGCATGCTGTTGGACGGATTGCACGACGCCACCAGTGGGCAGCATGCCGGCTGGCACACCGAGGACCTGGTGATCCGTTGCGGCATTTCGCGGGAAGACCAGGACCGCTGGGCGCTGCGATCGCAGCTGGCGTTCTCGGCCGCGCAGGCCGCCGGCCGCTTCGACGGCGAGATCGTCACCCTGCAGGTGCCTGGTCGGAAGGGGCCGGTGCCGTTCGCGCGCGACGAGCACAACCGGCCCGAGACGACAATGGAGTCGCTGGCGCGGCTCAAGCCCGCCTTCCGCAAGGAGGGCACCATCACCGCGGGCAATGCGCCAGGCCTCAACAGCGGCGCGGCCGCGATGGTGGTGGCCGAGCGCGGCTGGGCCGAGCGCCAGGGGCTGCAGCCGCAGGCGCGCCTGGCGGCTTTCGGCATCGGCGCCGTGGACCCGAACTTCTTCGGGCTCGGGCCGCTGCCGGCCGTGCGCCAGGCGCTCGAGCGTGCCGGCTGGACGATCGGGGACGTCGACCGGGTCGAGATCAACGAGGCTTTCGCGGCCATCGCGCTGGCCTGCCAGCGCGAACTCGGTTTCGCCGAGGACGTGGTCAACGTCGAGGGCGGCGCCATCGCGCACGGGCACCCGATCGGAGCGACCGGAGCGATCCTCACCACCCGGCTGCTGCACGCGATGCAGCGCGACGGCCTGCGCCGCGGCATCGTGACGCTGTGTATTGGCGGCGGCCAGGCCGTTGCGCTGGCGCTCGAGCGGATCTGAGCAATGCAAGCCGGCCCGGTCACGCAGGGACTTGACCCATGTGCAGCACCCGGGTCGAGACTCGCTGCCCGGGAGTCGACGCGGCCCTGCGGCGACGGAGAAATTCGATGCGATTGATCGAGTGCGCGCGGCAGGCCGGCGTGTCCGCCGACACGCTGCGCCACTATCTGCGGGTCGGCCTGGTGGAGGCTGATGGCCGGACCGAGAACGGCTACCGCACGTTCTCGGAGCGCAGTGTCGCGCGCGTGCGCTTCATCCGCGGCGCGCTGGCGCTGGGTTTTACGCTCAGGGACGCTGGCGAACTCGTCGAGATGGGGCAGCGTGGCGAACTGCCGTGTCCGCGTGCGCGCACCTTGCTCGACCAGCGACTCGCGGAGCAGGGTCGTCAATTGGACGCCGCCCTGCGGCTGCATCGGCGCATGCAGCGGGCGGTGGCCGACTGGAAGCGGCGTCCCGATGGCGTGCCCGACGGCCACTCCGTGTGTGGCCTCATCGAGGGGTTCGCGCAGGAGCCGGCTTCGGCCGCGCGATGCGACCGCGGAGCCTCCGCTCGGCGAAGGAGCGAGGGATGAGCCAAGCCGCCGGCCAGACCCACGAGCTCTGGAATTCGGAGCCGTCCAGTGACCCGGCGGCCCGGCGGGCCATCGCCCTCGCGCGCGCCTGGACGGCCGAAGCGAGTCCGGCACTCGCCTGGGAGACGAACCGCGTCGTCGACCGGCACGGACTGGACCGGTTCCCCGGGCACCGGACGACGCCGATCGTTGCGGCGATCGTGGCTGCAGCGGGCGCGACGATGCCGCACTTCTCGCTGCGGTCCGGCGCGGGGACTTGGAGCAGCGCCGACTCGATGGCGACGCTGACCGGGGTGGAACTCGATCGTGCGACTGCAGCCATCATCACCTCGCGCGAGGGCATGTGCGTCGCCCGCGCGGACGCCGCGGGAGTGGCAACTGACGTGCCGTGGAGTCCCACGGCGGATGACGCGAGCCTCGTGGCGTCGGCACTGTCGCGTCGGGTGGGTGCCGGCGTGGGGAGCCTGCTCGTCAACGTGACGGTCGGACGGGGTACCGGCGTGCCCGACGACGAACGCTTCCATCGCCTGCAAGCGCTGCTAAGGGCCGTGGGCGCAGCGGTCGGCGTGCAGGTTCGCGTCGCTCGTTCGGCCGGTACTCAGCCGGTGGGTCTGGGCATCGGTCCGGCACCCGAGGCGATGGACGTGTTGGCCGTGCTGCGCGGCGCCGCGGCGGCGCCGGTCGACCTGCGCATGCACGCGCTGGCCGAAGCCGGCCTGCTGCTCGAGATGTGCGGCGCGAGCCGAACCGGACATGGCGAGCTCGACGCCTGGCGACTGCTCGACAGCGGCGCCGCATGGGGGCGCTTCCAGGCCCTGTGCGAGGCCCAGGGTGGGATGCGTGAGCCGACGCTGGCGCCGATCGCCGAAACCATCACGGCCGAACACGCTGGCCACGTGAGGTCGCTGGACGGCGCGCATGTGCAGCGCGTCGCGGTGCTGGCTGGCGCAGCGCAAGGAGCCGGCGCCGGCGTCGTGCTGCAAGCTCGTATCGGCGAGCGGGTGCACCGGGGCCAGCCGCTGTTCACCGTTCACGCAGCGAGCCGGCAGTGCCTCACGGCCGTGACGGACGATCTGCGGCGCGCACCGCTGATTTCCGTCGACGACGTGTCTACCGCGGCCCTGGCCGAACCACAAGACATGCACTGAAGGGACCAACCGATGGACCACTCGACCACGCTCGCTCGACCCCTGCCGCCGGACCTGCACGCTCCGGCGCTGCGCATCCTGCGCCGCTTGCTGGCAGGCATCGAACGGCCACCGGCGCTGAGGCTGGGCGATGCGATCCTGCACGAGCTCGAGACCCACCCCGAGTACACGCTCGTGATCCGCGACCCCGGGCTGCTGCGTCGCCTCGTGCTGCGGCCCGATCCGCTGTTGCTGGCCGACGCCTACTTCCGCGGTGTGATCGATGTCGAAGGCGATCTGTACAGCGCACTGGCATTGAAGGACCACTTCGAGGCGGTCTCGCTGACCTGGCGCGACAAGCTGGCGCTGTGGCGCGATGCGTTGATGCTGCGGGTGTCCGAGCAGGAGGGCCTGAAGCCGTCCGGCGGATTGGCCTCGCGCATGGCGCGGCGATTTGCGCACCGCCATTCCCGCCGGACCGACCGGGCGGCGATCTCGTTCCACTACGACGTGTCCAACGCGTTCTACGGTCTGTGGCTGGACGTCGAGCGCGTCTATTCCTGCGCCTACTTCGAGACCGCCGACGACTCGCTCGAGCAGGCACAGCACAACAAGCTGGAGCACATCTGCCGCAAGCTGCGACTGCAGCCCGGTGACCGCCTGCTCGACATCGGCTGCGGCTGGGGCGCGCTCGTGTGCTGGGCGGCGCGCCGCCACGGCGTCCGGGCGCATGGCATCACGCTCAGCGAACGGCAGTTCGAGTACGCACGCGAGCGCATCCGGGTCGAAGGCCTGCAGGATCTCGTCACGGTCGAGCTGCGCGACTACCGCGACCTCGACGGCGTGGCGGTCTACGACAAGGTGTCCAGCGTCGGCATGTTCGAGCATGTCGGCCTGGCGAACCTGCCGACCTACTACGCCGCCGTGCAGAGGGTGCTGCGACCGGGCGGGCTGTTCCTCAACCATGGGATCACCCACGACGAGGAGGGCTGGAACCGGACGGTCGCGACGGAATTCATCAATCGCTACGTCTTCCCGGACGGCGAGCTCGATTGCGTTAGCAACATCCAGCTCGGGATGGAGCGGGCCGGCTTCGAGATCCATGATGTCGAGGGGCTGCGTCCGCACTACGCGCTGACGCTGCGGCACTGGGTTGAGCGGCTGGAGGCGCGTCGCGAGGAGGCGCTGGAGGAGGTCGGCGAGGTCACTTACCGCATCTGGCGGCTCTACATGGCGGCGTGTGCGCTCGAGTTCGAGGCGGGCGGCACGGGCATTTACCAGATCGTCGCCTCGAAGCGCGATCGCGGCACGTGGCCGGTCCCGTTGACCCGCCGCGATCTCTACCGTGAGTGATTGGTCATGGACGGTGCCGTCTCCGCGGCCGGCGGGCGAGATGCGTTCGGATCTCTCGGCCGGCGCCTTCGCGGCGCTGCTCGCGGCCGCAATGGCGGTGTCGATGGCGTATGGCGTGACATTGCCTGTGCTGCCCGGGTTGGTGGAGCGCGCGGGGGTCGGTTCGGCAGCCGACGTGGAAGGGCACACGGGCTGGCTCACCGGCACGTACACGCTCGCCCTGTTCCTGTTTGCGCCCGCCTGGGGCGCGCTGGCCGATCGGATCGACCGCCGCTGGGTGCTCATCGCCGGGCTGGCCGGATCGAGCGCGGCGCTGTGGGCCGTGACCGGGTCGCTCGGACTTCGCGGGCTGTACGCGGCGCGTGCCATCGCCGGGCTGACCTCGGCGGCGGTGCTCCCGGCGGTGTTTGCCTATGTCGTCACCGCGTCGGCGCCGTCCCGCTTGCAGCGCCGCTTCGCCTGGATCGCATCGGCCACGGCTCTGGGCTTCCTGCTCGGTCCCGCGCTCGGCGACGGGCTGGCCGCACCGATACTCTCCGTGGGTGGCCATGGCGCGATCAGTGCGCTGGCGCTGCATGTCGTCGCTGTGGTCGGGTTGGTGGCGGCCGCAGGCGTGCTCACGCTGCCGGTCAACCGGGCGGTGCCGTCCGGCTCGGACGGTGCGCCGCCCGGCGACGAGCGGCGTATCGCCCGCTCGCTGCTGTTGACGGCCGTCGTCGTGCTGGCGATCACGGTGGCCGAGGTCGGTGCCACCCTGGCAGCGCGCAGGGCGCCGGCCGCGGACGGGTGGCCGGTTTCGTTGTACTTCGCACTGTGCAGCGGCGTGATGATCGCCGTCCAGTTCTGGGCCCTGCCGCACCTGGAACGCAGGCTGGGCGAGCCGCGGCTCGTCGTCGCCGCGCTCCTCGTGCTGTCGGCGGGCCTCGCCCTTCTGGCCGGCTCGAACGGAAGGGGCGTGACCGCCGCGGCGTTCGTCCTGGCAGCAGCCGGCATCGGCGTGCTGATCCCCTCGCTGGCCGTGCGCATCTCGAGCGCGGCCGGCACGCGCCAGGGCTGGGCCATGGGGCGGCAGGCCGCGGCGGCCAACCTCGGGCAGGCGGTCGGTGCCGCGGCCACGGGCAGCCTGTTCGCGCTGGCGCCGCCGCTGCCATTCCTCATCGCCGGCGGGTTGACGGCTCTGGCTGCCGGTGCGGCCGCTTGGGAGGGCGCCGCGCGCCGCATGCCGTGAGACCCGCCACCCACCTTTGCACGCATTGATCAGGAGAATGACATGACTCGAGCCGTGCTTCACGAAGCGCCCTCTGCGGCGGCCGCCGCGTCGGTCGACCCGGTGTGCGGCATGACCGTGGATCCCTCCCGCGCGGCAGGCCATGCCGAGCATGCTGGGCGAACCTACCTGTTCTGCTCGGGGCACTGCCTGGGCGAGTTCCAGCGCGACCCGGCGCGCTACGCCGGCGCGAGGACCGGCAGATCGGACGCCACGCCGCCCACCCCCGCATCTCCTCACGGTGGGGACATGCGCGTGGTGGGCCGGCCGCTGCAGACCGCGCTGCGGCGCGCCGAGTCGGGCCAGGCCAAGGACCCGGTGTGCGGCATGGTGGTCGACAAGGCGACCGCGCTGAAGACCGAGCGCGCCGGGCGCTCCTACTACTTCTGCAGCGCCGGCTGCCAGCGCACCTTCGAGTCGCCCGAGGCCGAACTGAAGTCGATGCGCACGCGCGTCACCATCGCGCTGACCGGCGTGCTGGCCCTGGCCATCATGCGCGCCGGCGCCTTCATCGCGCTGGCGACCGGCGCAACGCTGCTGACCTGGGTGCCGATCCCTGCGCTGCCCTGGTTCACCTGGGGCGTGTGGCTGTTCCTGCTCGTCACGCCGGTGCAGTTCATCGGTGGCTGGAGCTTCTACGTCGGTGCGTTCAACGCGCTGCGCAACCGCTCGATCAACATGGACCTGCTGATCGCGCTGGGCACCTCGGTGGCCTACTTCTACAGCGTCGCGGTGCTGTTCTTTCCGCAGGTGCTGCCGGTCAAGGTCGAGGAGCGTGACGTCTACTTCGAGGTCTCGGCGGTGATCATCGCCTTCGTGCTGCTCGGCAAGTACATGGAGGAGATCATCAAGAAGCACTCCTCGGCGGCGGTGCGCAAGCTGCTGGACCTGAAGCCCGCGACCGCGCACGCGATCAGAGACGGAGCCGAGGTCGAGATCGCGGCCGAGCAGGTGATGGTCGGCGAGACGGTCGTCGTGCGGCCCGGCGAGCGCATCGCCACCGACGGCGTGGTGCTCGAAGGCTCTTCGTCGGTCGACGAGTCCATGCTCACCGGCGAGTCGATGCCGGTCGACAAGCAGACTGGCGCGGCGGTGATCGGCGGCACGCTGAACCGCACCGGCAGCTTCCGCTTCCAGGCCACGCGCATCGGCGCCGAGACGGCGCTGGCGCAGATCGTCAAGATGGTCGAGGACGCGCAGGCCAGCAGCGCGCCGATCCAGCGCCTCGCCGACCAGGTGACGCGCTACTTCGTGCCGGCCGTGGTCGGCACCGCCGTCATCGCCTTCGGCGGCTGGTGGCTGGCGGGCAACTTCCCGCAGGGCCTGCTCGCCTTCATCGCCGTGCTGATCATCGCCTGCCCCTGCGCGCTCGGCATCGCCACCCCGGCGGCGCTGATGGTGGGTGTCGGGCGCGGCGCCCAGGCCGGCATCCTGATCCGCGGCGGGGAGATCCTCGAGAAGGCCGAGCGGCTCACCACCGTGGTGTTCGACAAGACCGGCACGCTGACCCGAGGCGAGCCGGCCCTGACCGATCTGCTGCCCTGCGGACACTGCGACCACGACCAGGCGCTGCGCCTGGCCGCCAGCCTGGAGGCCGGATCGGAGCATCCGCTGGCCGAGGCCATCCTGCGCGGCGCCAAGGAGACCGGCATCGCGCCGTGCGCGGTGCAGGGCTTCGAGGCGGTGCCGGGGCATGGCGTGCGCGGCCTGGTCGACGGGCGCGAGGTGCTGTTCGGCAACCGGCGGCTGATGGAGGGTGCCGGCATCGACGTCGCGTCGGTCGGCGCGGACATGGAGCGCTACCAGGCGGACGGCAAGACGGCGATGCTGCTCGCCTGCGACGGCGAACTCGCCGCGGTGATCGCGGTGGCCGACACGATCAAGCCGGAGGCGCTCGAAGCGGTGCGTGCGCTGCGCGCCGAAGGCGTGGAGGTCGTGATGCTGACCGGCGACAACGCCCGCACCGCCACGGCGATCGGCCGGGCGCTGCAGATCGACCGGGTGATCGCCGACGTGCTGCCCTCCGACAAGGCGCGCGTGATCAAGGAACTGCAGCAGGCCGGCAAGGTGGTGGCGATGGTCGGCGACGGCGTCAACGACGCCCCGGCGCTGGCGACCGCCGACATCGGCATCGCGATCGGGTCGGGCTCGGACGTGGCCAAGGAGACCGGCGGCATCATCCTCGTGCGCAGCGACGTGCGCGACGTGGTCACCGGCATCCGGCTCTCGCGCGCGACGATGCGCACGATCAAGCGCAACCTGTTCTGGGCCTTCGTCTACAACGCGGTCGGCGTGCCGATCGCCGCGGTCGGGTTGCTCAACCCGATCATCGCCGCCGCGGCGATGGCGCTGTCCTCGCTGTCGGTGATCGTCAACTCGGCGCTGCTCAAGCGGGCGCGCCTGCAATGAAGACGGAGGTCGCCATGAGATTCGTGAAGTGGCCCGAGTTCGCCAATCGCTGGATGTGGTTGTGCCCGATCCTTGCCGTGGTGATCGCCGCGGCGGTGCTGTGGTCCTTCGGCTTCGCCTGGTGGAGCGCGCTGCTCGCGGCCGCCCTTCTCGTCTGCCCGGCACTGATCGTATGGGGTGCCGTCCAGGTCGCCCTCGACGAGCGGCGATCGCGCCGTCGGCCCGGCGTCTGAGCCCGATCCCCCGCAGGAGTGCTGTCGATGGACAAGAAGCAGACGTTTTCGCTCTGGTACGTGCTGGCCGCGCTGGTGGGCCTGATCCTGATGCAGGAGTTCTTCACCCCGCGGCATACGCAGACGCTGACCTACAGCGAGTTCAAGCAGGCGCTCATGGCCGGCAAGCTCGACGACGTGGTGATCGCCGAGGGCATCGCGACAGGCAAGCTGCGCGCCGAAGGGTTGGAGCAGATCCTGCCGAAGGACAAGCTCGAGGCGCTCAAGCGCGCCGGCGGCGAGCACGGTTTCGCCACGGTGCTGGTCAACGACCCAGGACTGGTGGCCCAGCTCGATGCCGCGAAGGTGCGCTACGGCAGCGTGCGCCAGAGCAAGTGGCTCGGCGCGCTGATCTCCTGGGTTGCGCCGGCGCTGGTGTTCTTCGGCATCTGGTGGTTCCTCATGAAGCGCATGGGCGGCGGCATGGGGCACGGCATGCTCGAGATCGGCAAGAGCAAGGCCAAGGTCTACATGCAGACCGAGACGGGCGTCACGTTCAAGGACGTTGCGGGCATCGATGAGGCGCGCGAGGAACTGATGGAGGTTGTCGAGTTCCTGAAGAACCCGGACCGCTACAAGCGTCTGGGCGGCAAGATCCCCAAGGGCGTGCTGATCGTCGGTGCACCCGGCACCGGCAAGACGTTGCTCGCCAAGGCGGTGGCGGGCGAGGCCGGCGTGCCGTTCCTGTCGCTCAGCGGTTCGGAGTTCGTCGAGATGTTCGTCGGCGTCGGCGCGGCGCGGGTGCGCGACCTGTTCGAGCAGGCGGCGTCCAAGGCGCCGTGCATCGTCTTCATCGACGAGATCGATGCCCTGGGCAAGGCACGCGGCGTAGGCCTGACGGGCGGTCACGAGGAACACGAGCAGACGCTGAACCAGTTGCTCGCCGAGATGGACGGGTTCGACACCAACCGCGGAGTGATCATCCTCGCCGCGACGAACCGGCCCGAGGTGCTCGACCCCGCCCTGCTCCGGCCGGGCCGCTTCGATCGCCACATCGCGGTCGATCGGCCGGACTTGAACGGACGGCGGCAGATCCTCGAGGTGCATGTCAAGAACGTCAAGCTGGCGCCTAGCGTCGACCTGGCCATGCTGGCCGCACGCACGCCCGGCTTCGCGGGCGCAGACCTGGCCAACCTCGTCAACGAGGCGACGCTGCGCGCGGCCAAGGGCGGCAAGGACGCGGTCGACATGCAGGACTTCGAAGAGGCGCTGGACCGCATCGTCGCCGGTCTCGAGAAGAAGAACCGGGTGATGAACCCGACTGAGCGCAAGTTCGTCGCCTATCACGAGGCCGGCCACGCACTGGTGGCTGAGCTCCGCAAGAACGCCGACCGCGTGACCAAGGTGTCCATCATCCCGCGCGGCATCGCGGCGCTCGGCTACACCCAGCAGTCACCGACCGAGGACCGCTACCTGATGCGCCGCAGCGAGCTGCTCGACCGGCTCGACGTGCTGCTCGGCGGCCGGGTCGCCGAGCAGCTGGTGTTCGACGATGTATCGACCGGCGCCGAGAACGACCTGCAGCGCGCCACCGACCTGGCGCGCCACATGGTGACGCACTACGGTATGAGCGAGGCGCTCGGCCTGGCGACCTACGACGCACGGCCCAGGCCGCTGTTCCTCAACGGCCCGACGCTGCCGGAGCCGCGCACGTTCAGTGAGCGCACCGCAGAGGCGATCGACGGCGAGGTGCGCCGGTTGCTCGACGAGGCGCGCGAGCGGGTGTCGAAAACGCTGGGGACGCACCGTGCGGCGCTCGAGTCACTCGCCGCACTGCTGCTCGAGAAGGAGGTGGTGGATCGGGCCATGCTGGACGGCCTGATGGCGTCGAGTGTCGCGCCTGCGCAGTTGCGCGTGGCCGCCGTGGCGCAGCTGCCGGCGGACGGTGCGCCGTGAGCACGCGGCGCGCGCTGCTGCGGCTGGCCACCATCACGGTCTCGCTGGCCGCCCTGGCGGTGCCCGGGGTGCGGGCTCAGCCGTCCGAGGGACGAGAGATCCTCGACAAGGTGGAGAAGCTGCTGTGGGGCAGCACCGTGCAGGGCGAGTACGAGATGACGATCGCCACGCCGCGCTGGCAGCGCACACTCGGCCTGCGACTGTGGATGGATCGGCCGCGGCGATCGTTCGTGCGCATCGTCTCACCGGCCAAGGAGGCCGGCATCGGCTCGCTGCGCATCGGCACCGAGATGTGGAACTACCTGCCCAACGTGGAGCGCATCGTCAAGATCCCACCGTCGATGATGTTGCAGCCGTGGATGGGCTCGGACTTCACCAACGACGATCTGGTCAAGGAAAGCAGCATCCTGGAGGACTACACGCACAAGGTGATCGGCACCGTGCAACTCGACGGCGAGACCGTCGTGCAGATCGAAGCCGTGCCGAAGCCCGACGCGGCCGTGGTCTGGGGCCGCATCGTCTACTGGGTGCGGCGTGCCGACACGATGCCGCTCAAGCAGGAGTTCTTCAGCGAGCGCGGCGAGCGCGTGCGCGTGCTGACCTTCTCGGACGTGCGCAAGGTCGGTGGCCGGACCCTGCCGACGCGCTGGGACATGCGGCCCGACGCCAAGCCCGGGAACTCGACCACGGTGGTGCTGAAGGACGCCCTGTTCGACCGGCCGGTAGACGACGAGATCTTCAGCCAGCGCAACCTGCAGAGGCGATGAGCCCCAACCCCAGCGCGATAGTCCGCGCAACCTGGACCCGACGATGAACCACCACCTTCCCTGGGTCGCCGAGCGCGTGCGGCTGTTCCGCGACTCCGATGCCAACTTTGCTCGCTGGGCGCGAGGCTACGGCCCCATTGTGCACAACGACCAGACTCAACTGCGCGTGCACGAGCTCGCGCAGGTGCTCGTTGCCGGCGGCAAGGCGGCCGACACGGCGAGCGTCTACCGCATGCTGTGGGCCGCGGACCGTCTCGCCGCGGCCGGCATGTGGCTGACCGTGCACATGACGTACGCCGACAAGGTCCATCCCGACGGGCGCGAGATGGTGTCCGAGGACTTCAAGGAAGCGCCCGAGGGCCATACCGGCGGTTCGCTGAACATCGTACCCGCCTATGTCGGTTATCTCGCCGCCAATGCGCTGACGGGCCTGACGCGCGGCTGGCTGATGGGGCAGGGGCATTGCGTGGCCGGCATCGATTCGGTCAATCTGCTGGTGGGCAACATGACACCCCGCCACGCCGAGCGCTACGACCGCAGCGAAGAGGGGCTGACACGCTTCGCGCGCGACTTCTACGGCTACGCGATCGACGCGGGCGGGCGGCCGGCGTCGCCGCTGGGCAGCCACGTCGGCCCGAACACGGCGGGAGGACTTTCCGAGGGTGGCTATCTCGGTTTCGCCGAACTGCAGTACGTGCACATGCCGCTGCGCGGCGAACGGCTGGTGGTGTTCCTCAGCGATGGCGCCTTCGAGGAGCAGCGCGGCAGCGACTGGGCGCCGCGCTGGTGGCGCGCCGAGGACTGCGGCTTCGTGGCCCCGTTCATGATCCTCAATGGACGCCGCATCGAGCAGCGCAGCACGATGCAGCAGCAAGGCGGCCAGGAGTGGTTCCACCAGCACCTGCGCCTGAACGGATTCGATCCGATGGAGATCGACGGCACGGACCCGGCCGCGTTCGCATGGGCCGTGCACGCCATGGAAGAACGGCTCGCCGCCTGTGCGGCGGCCGTGGCGGCCGGGAGCATCCAGTACCCGGTGCCGCTGCACTACACCGTCGCCGAGGCGCCGAAGGGATTCGGCTTCCCCGGTGCAGGGACGAATGCCGCACACAACCTGCCGCTGGCCGGAAACCCTCGCGTCGATGCGCTCGCGCGCCAGCAGTTCAACGAGGGCGCGCGTGCCCTGTTCGTCCCCGCTGGCGAACTCGACGAGGCGCTGGCCGTGCTCTGCCGTCATCGCGACCAGCAGCGTTCGCTCGAGCGCGACCACCCGCTGGCCCGTCGGCGGGTCGATGCACCTGCGATGCCGGCAGCGCAGTGGCATGCCGTCGGCACCGGCACGGTATCACCGATGGCCGCGCTCGACGCCGCCTTCGCCGCCATCGTGCAGGCGAACCCGCAGCTGCGGCCGCGTGTAGGCAACCCCGACGAACTGCGCAGCAACCGGATGGGGCAGACGCTGGACCTGCTGAAGCACCGCGTCTTCGCACCCGAGCCGGGTCTCGCCGAGGCGGTGGACGGCGCGGTGATCACGGCCCTCAACGAGGAGGCGGTGGTCAGCGCGGCGCTGGGCAACAAGGGCGGCATCAATCTCGTGGTGTCCTACGAGGCCTTCGCAGTCAAGATGCTCGGCGCACTGCGCCAGGAGATTCTGTTCGCACGACACCAGGCCGAGGCCGGCAACCCGCCGGGCTGGCTGTCGGTGGTCACGGTGGCGACCTCGCACACCTGGGAGAACGGCAAGAACGAGCAATCGCACCAGGACCCGACGCTGGCCGAGGCACTGCTGGGCGAGATGTCCGACACCGCGCGCGTGCTGTTCCCGGTCGATGCGAACAGCGCGGTGGCCGCGCTGCGTGCCGCCTACCGCACCCACGGCGAGTTCTGGACCCTGGTGGTGCCGAAGCGGCCGATGACGGGCCGGCTGAGCGGCGAGCAGGCGCAGCAAATGGTCGAGCAGGGGGCCCGCGTGGTGAAGGCCTGCGAGGCACCCGAGGTGCTGCTGATCGCCATCGGTGCCTACCAACTGCAGCAGGCGCTGCTGGCGGCGGATCGGCTGGACGGAACCGGTCACCCAACGGCGGTGACCTGCGTCGTCGAGCCCGGCCGGTTCCGGCTGCCGCGCGACGAACGCGAGGGCACCTTCGTCGCGAACGATGCGGTCCTGGAGGCCCTGTTCCCGCCCGCGGCCACCGCGCGCGTCATCCTCTCGCACATGCGGCCCGAGGCGACCCTCGGCGTGCTGCGCCGCATCGACACCGGGCCGCGACGGACCCGCGCGCTGGGCTACATCGCGCGGGGCGGCACCTTGGATGTCGCCGGCATGCTGTTCGCGAACCGCTGCACCTGGGCGCACGCAGTGGCCGAGGCGGCCGAGGCGCTGGGCGTCGATCCGGCGGGCCTGCTCGGCGGCGACGAACTGGCCGCGGTGCGCGGGCGGGGTGATCCACGCACCGTGATGACGGCAGAGTGACGAACATGGCGCGGCCTTCCGCCATCGTGCGCGCCGAGCACGTGACCAAGGTCTACCAGCGCGACAGCATCCCGGTGCCGGCGCTGCACCTGACCAGCGTCGAGATCCAGGAGGGCGACTTTATCGCCCTGGTCGGTCCGTCGGGTTCCGGCAAGACGACGCTGCTGAACCTGATCGGCGGGCTCGACCGTCCGACCAGCGGCCGCATCTGGGTCGGCGAGCAGGAGATCACGTCCCTGGGCCGCAAGGCGCTCGCAGAGGTTCGCCTGCGCCACATCGGCTTCGTGTTCCAGGAATACAACCTGGTGCCGGTGCTCTCCGCGCTCGAGAACGTCGAGTACGTGATGCTGCTGCAGGGAGTCGACGAGGAACGGCGCCGCCGGGAGGCGCTGCGCCTGCTGCACGAACTCGGCCTGGAAGGTCTCGAGAGCCGCCGGCCCAATGAACTGTCGGGCGGCCAGCAGCAGCGCGTGGCGGTGGCACGCGCCATCGCGGCTCGGCCGATGATCGTGCTGCCCGACGAGCCGACCGCCAACCTAGACTCGCAGTCGGGCTCGGCGCTGATGGACATGATGCGCCGCCTGAACGAGGAGCAGGGCACCACCTTCGTCTTCTCGACGCACGACCCGATGGTGGTCGAGCGGGCGCGCCGCGTGATCCGCCTGCGCGACGGCCGCATCGAGGCCGACGAGCGAAAGCCAGCGTCATGATCTGGAAGCTGGCGCTGCGCAACGTCATGCGCAACCGCCGCCGCTCCGGCATCACGGTGCTGTCGATCGCGGTCGGGCTCGCAGCGTTGACCTTTCTGTGGGGATTCATCGACGGCCAGAACCGCCAGATGGTGAACAACACCACGCGCTACTTCGCCACCGATGCGCAGGTGCACCTGAAGGGCTACCACGACGACCCGAGCCTGGACCGCGCAATCGAGGCCGGCGACCGCGTGCTCGCGGCAGTGCGCGCCGACCCCGCCGTCGCCGCGGCGACGGTCAGGCTGGAAACGACCGTGCTCGCGAGCCGCGCGGACCGCTCGCGCGGCATCGTCGCCTTCGGCGTCGATCCGGCGGCCGAGTCCGCGGTCAGCGACCTGTCCAAGGCCATCGTTGATGGCCGCGCCTTCGATGGCCGGGGCGACGGCGGCATGCTGATCGGCACGGACCTGGCAGAGGCCCTGGCCCTGCGCGCCGGCGACGATCTGGTCTTGGTGGGGCAGGCCTACGACGGCTCCGTGGCGAGCGCTCGGGTACCCGTCCGGGGCGTGTTCCGCACGAAGATCGACGATCTGGACGGTTATGTCGCCGTGATGCCGATGGCGGTGATGCGCGACTTCCTCGCCGCGCCGAGCGCCGTGACGGCCGTCGCAGTGCGCCTGCGCGACCGGGGCGCGCTGGATGCGGCCGTCGAGAGCCTGTCCGTCCGCGTCGGTTCCGACCACGAGGTGGTGGGCTGGCCGGTGCTGCTGCCGATGGTGGCGGTCAGCACACGATTCCATGAAGTGATGGGTTTCGTGGTGCTGACGATCTTCTTCGTGATGGTAGCCGCCGGTGTGGCCAACCCGGTGTTGATGGCGGTGCTCGAGCGCACGCGCGAATTCGGCATCATGCTCGCGCTGGGCACCAGCCAGTCGCTGCTGTTCCGGCTCGTGCTGGCGGAGGCGGCGCTGCTCGGCGCGGCCGGGCTGCTGCTCGGCAACGCGGTCGGGCTGGGCGCCACGGCGGCGTTCGGGCGGATCGGCATCAACCTCGGCGCGTTCGCGGCCGGCCTTCGAACCATGCCCGGGCTGGAGGATGTGATCTATCCGGTGGTGCGCGCCGAACGCAGCCTGTTCATCTCGGTGATGGTGTTCGTGATCGCGCTCCTGATGGCGCTCTACCCGGCGTTGCGCGCCGCGACGCTGGAGCCGGTCGCCGCGATCCGAGGCATCGGCGAACGCGGCAAGGCACGCGTTCGGGGAAGGGGCGAGCCAACACCGGCCAGGCGCAGCCGCTGGCCCGTCTTCGTGCTGATCGCCGCGCGCAACCTGCTGCGCAATCGCAAGCGCAGCGCCATCACCGCCTTCGCCGCTGCCTTCGCCATCGTGGCCTACGTCTTCCTGTACGGCTTCTTCGACGGCTTCGCCGAGCAGATCGTCGGCAACTCGACCGGCTACCTCACCGGCCACCTGCAGATCGAGCGCCAGGGCTTGCGTCGCGACCTGGCGCCCGAACTGGCCTTCGAGGACGCCGGCGGCGTCCTGAAGGCGGCGCAGACCCTACCTGGCGTCGCTGCGGCGGCGCCACGCGTGCAGGCGCAGGCACTGGCCAGCAGCGCGACGAAGTCGGTGGGGGTGATGCTCTACGGCGTCGACCCTGATCTCGAGCCGGGCATCACCATCCTGCACCGCACCTTCGTCGAGGGCACGCCACTCGCGCGCGGTGCCGAGCGCGACATCGTCATCGGCAGGCGGCTGGCCGAGAAGATCGGCGCGAGACTCGGCGAGAAGATCGTCGTCATGGCACCCGGGCTGGCTGGTGAACTCGGAACGGCCGCGTTCCGCGTCCGCGGCATCTTCGCCACCGAGAGCAGTTCGTTCGACGGTGCAATGGTCTTCGTCACATTGCCGGCAGCGCAACGCATGCTCGGCCTCGGCGACCGGGTCTCATCGGTCAACCTGCGGCTCGTGGACCGATCCGAGGTGGACGAGGTGGCCCGCCAACTGTCACCGGTGGTGGCGAGCCGTGGCCTCGTCGCCTCGACCTGGCCGCAGTTGCTGACCCGCGTGGCGGACATGGTGGGCCTGGTTCGTGCCATCCGCACCGTCATCGTTGCGGTCTTCTTCCTCGTCGTGGCGCTGGCGGTGATGAACACCGTGTTCATGGCGGTGGCTGAGCGCACGCGCGAGTTCGGTGTGATGATGGCGCTGGGAACGCCGCCCGACGCGGTCGTGCGGATGGTGGTCTACGAGACCGTCGCGCTGATGCTCGTCGCGTCGGTCATCGGCTACGCGGTTGGTGCCGCCGTGGTCGCACTGTTCGGCAACATCGGGCTGGACCTGTCGGGCTTCTACCGCGACTACAGCGCCATCCCCGGACTGACCGGCATCGTCTATCCGCAACTCGTCGCCGGTAACCTCGTCGGGCCCGGCATCGGCCTGTTCCTCGCCAGCGTGGCGGTGTCGCTGCACCCCGCCGCCAAGGCGGCGCGGCTGGAGCCGACCGCGGCCATCCGGCACACGTGATGACGCTCCCACACCCAAGCGTCGGCGGGTGCGTAGCCGCACTGGTGATGGGGCTGGTGCTTGGTGCCGCCACTTCTCTGGCCTGGGCACAGCCGCTGGAACTGTCGGGGAGCCTGAAGAGCCTGTTCCTGCGTTCGCGGGCATCGACGGGCGAGGACTACGCGCTCAGCCTGAACCGGCTGCGCGTCGAGGCGAAGGGTGATCTTGCGCCGGGTCTTTCGCTCGACCTGCATTACGACAACGAACTGCTGCTCGGCACCTACCTGGACACCGGCGAGTTTCGTGCGCTGAAGGACCTCTCGCAGCGGCAGTACTGGCGAGCCGACGCGAACTACCTGGAACGTGGCGATGTCTACGGCCGTCATCGTCTGTATCGGGCGGCGCTGACGCTGACCCGCGGGGATGTCGATCTGAAGCTCGGCCGCCAGCGCATCGCCTGGGGGACCGGGCGCTTCTGGAGCCCGCTGGACATCCTGAATCCGGTCAGCCCGCTGGCGCTCGAGCGCGAGGAGCGCGTCGGCGTCGACGCCGCGTTGCTCGAGGCCAAGCTCGGGCCGCTGTCGCGCGCGTCGCTCGTGTACGCCCCCGCAACAGATCGAGGCTCGCCCAGTCGCGCCCTGCAGTGGCACGGCAATGCGGCCGGCGTCGACGCGTCGCTGGTCGCCGGACGGCTGCTGGGCCTGGACATCGTGGGCGTGGACGTTGCCAGCCAGATCGGCGATGTCGGACTGCGTGGAGAAGCGGCACGCCTTCGGCCGAGCGCAGGCCGCGGCTTCAGTCGGCTGATGGCTGGCGCGGACTACGCTTTCGCGGGCGGGCTGACCTTGAGCGCAGAGCTCTACTACAACGGTGCAGGCGATCGCGACCCGGTTGCCTACGACCTTGCCGCCTGGTCGGCGGGCCGTGTGTCGAACCTGGCTACCCGCTACGCTGGCCTCTTTGCGTCGTACGAGATCACGCCGCTGCTCAAGTGGGTGAACTACGCCGTCGTCAACGTCGACGACGGCAGCCACGGTTTCGACAGCCGGCTGGTCTGGTCGTGGCGGAACAACCTGGACCTGACGATCGGTGTTCAGCGCTTCACTGGCTCGGCGGGCAGCGAGTACGCGCGCATGCCGAATGCCGCGTTCGCGCAATTGCAGTGGTTCTTTTGACCTGAACGTGTGTACGGTCGCTCGGAGCTGTCCGACCGCCCTGGGCTCGTCCCCTCACCACGTCAGCGAGGCTGCCACCGGGGCGACCGCCGCAGCCAGATGGCGGCAACGACGAGCAGTGCATAGTTCAACACCATGAACCACGGCGTAGGCCAGGCGATGCCATCGAATCCACGGTCGGTGATCGGATAAAGCACCGGCGAAGGGTAGTACTCGCTCGAATGCGTGAAGACGTCGATCACGATGTGCGACCACCAGCCGGCCAGCGGCACCAGCAGCCATCGCCATCGAAGCCAGGCGACCATGGTGACGACGGAGGCGACGACGGCGCTGTGCATGACACAGTGCAAAGTGTGCGACCAGGCTTGCACCGCGGACGGCAGCCAAGGCTCGGCGCCCGGCGTCGCGAATGCGTAGCCCTGGAGTGCCGCCCATGTGCCGCCGCCCAGCAGTGCCCAGAGGGCGATGGGTATCAGGTGTCCGATGTCGGGCAGTGCCGCGAGCGCGACGGCGGTGCGCGCCTGGCTGGTGCTGACGGGCCAACGGCGCGCCACCGCCGCGACGCCCAGACCAGCCCACAAGGAGTGTGCAACGATGTCCATCTCATGCAACAGGTCAGATCATGAAGCGGCTCAGACTGACTTGCCTGCATCGCGGTCGAGCAAGGCTTTGCGCTGCTCATACTCCTGCGCGTCGATCTCGCCGCTGGCAAGGCGTCGCCGCAGCACTTCGTGCGGAGTTTCCCTGGAACCGCGCCGACCCCCTGAAGCGCGACCCCAGGTCGCATAGAAGACTGCGGCGACCAGCACGATCCAGAAGAGCCACCACAGCCCGTGCATGCCGCCCATGTAGAAGCCATTGCCAAAGTACATCAGTGCTCCTCGATCCGCATTGTGTCAGTCAGTCGGTCGCTGTGCTGTCGAGCGCCGAACGCACGCGCTGCAGTTTGCCTCTCACTTCCTGGGCTACTGCAGCGACCTCCGGATGCGCCGTCAACTGCAAGACGGCCTCCGGATCCATGAAGCCGACCACCAACCGACCGTCAGCCTCTTGGCGAACGACGACGTTGCAGGGCAGCAGCAAGCCGATGTCCGGCTCGGCCGTCAGCGCACGGTGCGCGAGGGGCGGGTTGCAGGCGCCCAGAATCCGGTAGGGCGGCACGTCGATCCCGAGCTTGGCCTTCATCGTGGCCTGAACGTCGATCTCGGTCAGGACACCGAAGCCCTCGGACTTGAGGGCGGCCGTGACCTGCTCGACAGCGCGACCGAAGTCGCGCTCCCGCAGCACGCCATGGAAGCCGTAGGGCGACGGCTCGGCGGCGCGGGTGGGGCTGTTGGAGTTCTTCACGTTGCAGCTCCCGTCACTTGGCCGCCGGCGCAGGCGCCGTCCGGTCCATCATCATCTGCATCATGGACTGCATCATCTCCATGCGCTTTTCCATCATCTGCTGGCGCGTGCTCATGTCCATCGGCGCACTCGCGGCCCCCATCGGTCCCATCCCTCGCATGCCTCCCATGCCCATGCCGCCCATCATGTCCATGCCGCCTTGCATCAGCTTCATTTGCTCGGCCATGAGTTTGCTGCGCTCTTCCGGCGTGCGTGCGGCGAGCAGCTTGTTGCGGATCTCCTGCATGGACTGCATCTGCTTGTCCATGTTCTGGCTCCAGGCTGACGGCGTTGCCGGTGTCTGAGCCGCGGTTGATTGCGCCCACGCCGGCACAGCGGCTGTCAACATGGCGAGGACCGTGAACGTACGGATGGATTTCATGAAGACTCCTGAGTGATGTGATGAGAAGCCCGCGCCGACGGCTGTCGGTGCGGGGATACATGCCGGACACAAGCCGGCGGAAAGAAACCATGAGCATGCCTGCGTTGGTGCAAAAAATGCTGCGCCGGTTTCAGCATCTTGAGCAGACAGCACCACGGCGTGTTGATACAGCTCAGCGCGATTGGCTCGGGTCATCGCCGAGCAAGCGAAGGCGCCGCTCGTAGTCCTCCCGCGAGATCTCGCCATCCTCCAGCCGCCGCAAGAGCTCCTCCTGAGCTGTGCCGCGCCGACTGTCGGTCTTCCCGGACGGGCCCAGCCCCAGGAAGATCATCCAGCCGGCAACGGCAACCCAGAACACCCACCAGGCACCGGCTGTGCTGCCGAGAAAACTAAGGTCAAGGGACACGGGGAACCTTCCAGACCCTGCTAGTCAGCGCAGGAAATCGCGCCGCAGTCCCAGCGAGGCATCGGTCTTCGCGATGGACCTCGCCGGGTCGGTCTCGATGCCGGTCAGAGCCCGGATCGCGTCGATGGTTTCCGGGATCACGATCGCCTGGTTGAAGACCTGGTAGGTGTAGTACGCCTGGTCGCCGTCGACGGCCAGCACGTCCTCCCACAGCGCTACCTCCCACATGTCGCCGCGCGGGCGGCCAAGGTCGGACATCAGCTCGACCGTGCTGTTCAGTGCCACGATCCCGTCCGACGAACGCACGAACGCGATCCGCGGTGCCGCCCGGAACGCCGCGAGCACCTCATCGCGCGTCGCCGGCCGGGTGAGTTCAACCCACCAGGTGTGCAGGTGGCTGGAGTTGTGTGCGGCCTTCACGGCGATCGTCACGACGTCGAGATCGGGGATGACGGTGCGCGCGTCCGGGCCCTGATGGCTGGGAATGACCTTCTCGGGGACCACCGTGTTGACGATGCCGTCGGCATGCGCCTCCCAGGGGTCGGAGGCGCGCCGGATCAGCGTGCCGCGTGCGCGTTTCAGCAGGCCTGCCGTCCGCAGCGCGCCGAGCGTGCGAACGATCGATGTGGTGTTGCACGACACGACGCGCGTCGACGAGCGCCCCAGCGCCGACGCATAGTTCGCCTGCGCGACGAACGAATGGCCGGTCAGGGCATGCGATTCGCCGCCGTGGAAGATGGCCTTGACACCAGCCGCCTCATACACGCCCTTGTTGATCGCGGCCACCTTCTTCGGTGTGCAGTCGACGACGACATCGGATTGCGCGAGCAGTTCGGAGAGACCACCCGCGACCGCGATGCCGGCCGCGCGCATCGGCGCCTCGGCCTGCGGCGTCGCCGCGTGCACGGGCAGCCCGGCGCGGGCCGCGACCTGCAGCCGGTAGTCGTCGACGATGTCGGCGACACCGGCGAGTGTCATGTCCTCCTGAAGGCGAACCGCGTCGGCGACGCGCTTGCCGATGACGCCGTAGCCGTTGACGGCGACCCTGATCCTGTTCATGTCCACTCCTTTGACGCTGGGTTCCCCGGTCAGCGCAGCGCGCGCCCGCGGGCGATGGAAAAGGTGAATCGGATGGCGAGCGCATAACCCGCCAGCGCGAGCAGCGGCATGCCGCCCCATTGCGGGCCCACGGCGTGCTGCATCAGCAGGCTGGAGGCGATGTACAGCCCGAGCGTCACCAGCGCGAGCGCGACCCGGCGGCTGGCGCGGTCGACGCCTTCCTGCAGCCGCGCGTCGGGCACGATCGCGATCTCGAACAGGTGCTGCCGGGCGAGAGCGCCGTGCAGTCGCTGGGCCACCAGCGCGGGAAGGTCGCGCGCCGCGCTGCCCATCTCGAAGGCCAGGCGCTTCGACGCTTCCGGCTGCGGCGCCTGCCGGAGCGAGCCGGCCGCGGCATGGCGCGACAGCGTCTCGAAGATCGAGAACGCCGGCGCCAATGCGCGGACCGTGCCCTCGAGCAGCAGCATCGTGCGGGTCAGCACGAGCAGGTCCGTGGGTAGGCGTACCGCCTGCGAGCGGCCGGCGGCGACGAGCCGTCCGAGCGCGGCGGGCAGCGACCAGTCGCGCAGCGGCCGCTCTGCACAATCGGCCAGCAGCGACTGCACCACCGGCAGAAAGGCGCGGCGTTCCACCTGCGCCCCTACCAAACCCAGGTCGAGCCAGGCATCGACCACCCAGTCGGCGTCCTGCTCGACGAAGGCGAGCGCGAAGGCCGTCAGTGCGCCGCGCAGGCGGCGGTCCAGGCGGCCGACGATGCCGAAGTCGTGGAAGCAGATCCGCCCGTCGGTCATCACGAACAGGTTGCCCGGGTGCGGATCGCCATGGAACAGGCCGTGCTCGAAGAACTGTGTCACGTAGCTGTCGACGAGGCGGCTCGCGCAGGCCTCGCGTTCGGGCGCGGCGACGGCGTCGATGCGCACACCGCTGCTGAAGCGCTGAACCATCACGGAAGACGCACACAGGCCGTCAATCACATCCGGGATGTCGACGTCCGGCGAGCCGCGCCACGCATCGGCAAAACGCCGCACGAAGCGAGCCTCGCGCGCGAGGTCCATCTCGAGCCGCAGGTTGCCGGCGATCTCGTCGACGATCGCCACGAGGCCCCAGCGCCGCAGCGGTGGGAGCATGGCCTGCGCCACAGTGGCAATCACGCGCAGGATGCGCATGTCGGATTCGACGGCCTCGGCGGCCCCCGGCCGGCGGATCTTGACGATGACCTCGGTGCCGTCGGGCAGCGCAGCGCGGTGGATCTGCGCCACGGAGGCTGCGGCCAGTGGCGCCAGGTCGAAGCGTGCGAAGAGCTGCGAGCAGGGGCGCCCAAACGCGGATTCGACGGCCAACTGCGCCTGCTCCGATGGAAACGCACCCACATGATCCTGCAGCCGCGCCAGGGCTTGCTGTGCCGTGTCAGGCAACAGGTCGGCGCGCAGGCTCAGGTGCTGGCCAAGCTTGACGAATGTGGTGCCCAGCCCTTGCAGAAGGGCCGCGAAGCGTTCGGCCACGGGATGGTCGTCGCAACGCATCACGCCGCGGTGCCAGGCCCACCACAGCACGAAGCCGGCAAAGGCCAGACCGATCCGGAGCGCGCGCCCGAACGGCGACCGGCGTTGCGGCCGCGTGGCACGAGCGGATGCGGCATTCGGCATGTCAATCCACGCGATGTCGCGGCTGGCCGGCCCGCCATGCCGAAATGTTGTCGACCGTCTCGCGCAGGATGCGCGCGACCGCCTCGCGCGTATTGAAGCCGACGTGCGGTGTTGCAAGCACGCGCGGGTGGCGCAGCAGCGGGTGCGACGATTCCCAACCGCGGTCGCAGCCCAGACCACCGCAGCCCATCGGCGCCTCCGGCGCAGCGCCGTCTTCGCGCTCGAGCACGTCCAGACCGGCCGCGGAAACGGTGCCGCGGTCGAGCGCGCGCAGCAGTGCCTCTTCGTCGATCAAGCCGCCACGCGCGGTGTTGAGCAGCACGACGCCGGGTTTGATGCGGGCAAAGGCGTCGTCGTCCAGCAGGTGATGCGTGTCAGGGGACAGCGGCACGTGGAGGCTCAGGACATCACTGCGCTCGAGCAGTTCGGACCATCCGACGAAATCGATGCCCAGGGCGATCGTGGCTTGCGGTCGTGGTCGCGGGTCGAACGTCAGAACCTTCATCCCGAAGCCCTGTGCGATGCGTGCCACGTGCGTTCCGATGCGTCCGAAGCCGACGAGCCCCAGTACCTTGCCTTCCAGTTCGAAGCCGGTGAGGCCCCGGTACGAGAAGCTGCCCTGGAGCGCCCGGCCGCGTGCCTCGCACAGGCGGCGGGCAAGCCCCAGCAGGAGCGTGAAGCTGTGCTCCGCGACGGTGGCGGCCCCGTAGTCGGGCACGTGGACGACCGCGATGTCGCGTTCCCGGCAGGCGTCGAGGTCGATGTGATCCACGCCGGCGGAACGCGTCGCCACCAGCCGCAGCGCCGGCATGTGCCGCAGCAACTCGCGTGTCACCGGCGTGTGGATGAACACACACAGCACCTCGACCAGTGCCGCAGCGCTGCCGTCGGCGTCGATCTGGGTATCGGGCAGGAAACGTGGCCTCCACGAACCCGGGCACAGAGTTTCGAGCGCTACCTGGTCTTCGGCTGCGACGTCGATGAAGAGCACTCGCAGGCCCGTGGGCGGCCTGGCCGCAGCCGGCGCTTCGGGCGACACGGACCCGCTGGACATGGCGCTCATGCCATGGCTCCCGTCACGCGATAGCCCTTCGTCGCGTCCATCAACGTGCCTCCAGTTCCGGCGCCGCGCCGCGAACCCGCGCCGTCCGGCGCGCATCGGTGAAGTACAGAAACACGATGACGCTGAGCACACCGGCGAAGAAACACCATACCGAGATGAACCAGGTCGCGTAGAAGGCGTAGGCCGCCACCGCTGACACGAACGCGGCCACGCCGAAGGCCACGACCCGCGCGTGGCTGGAGAACATCAGGCTCGCGCAGGTACCGAGCAGGTACAGCGACATTGCGGCCAGCGCATAGAAGTGCGGCGACTCGTAGGCGATGTGCTGGCCTGTCACGGTTGCGACGATCGGCAGTGTGAAAAGGGTGGCCAGCAGGTACAGCCCCACGGCGGTGCCGGCGGTGGCGATGGCGACCAGCACCCGCCGCCGCCAGGGCACCGCTTCGAGCGCGAGCGCAGCCAGCGGCACGTAGATCGGCCAGAGCACGTGCGAGAAGAACGAGTAGGCGTGCGTCAGCACCGTGTTGAGCAGCGGCGCGCGGTCCGGGAAGGTCAGCCAGAGCGCGCCCTCGAGCAGTTGCTGGATGCCGAAGAGGACCGGTATCCAGGCGTACGGCAGTTCGGAGCGCAGGCGCGCGCGGCGCACGGTGGCTGCGCCGACGACCAACAACGCGGTGCCGGCGGCGAAGCTGGCTGGCGCGGAGAAGCACATCAGCAGACCTCCTGCAGCAGGTGGGGGGGCGGTCGCGACCGCGGCTTTGCGGGCATCGTCACCGGCGCTCCCCGGGGGACGCGGCATCGTTCCGCCGCGCCGGCGTGGCCGACAGGGCACGGGCGACGATGATGCGCAGCGCATCGGCGTGCCGCTGACCGCGCCGAAGCGCACGTTCCGGAAAACGCGAGGCCAGCCAGGCATACACGAGGTACTTGGCCAGCTTGCCGACCCACAGCGCGAGCACCACCTCGGCGATCGGCAGCCGGGAGATGCCGGCGAACATCAGCGCCGGCGTGAGCGGCAGCGGCGTGGCGGCGATGACGAGCAGTGCCACGACGCCGTAGGCGGACAACCAGCGCGTTGCGTCGTTCCAGGCGGACGAACGCACGACGTCGGGATAGGCGGCGAAGAGCCGCGCCCAGCCAAGGTGGTGGAACACCAGGTACAGCACGGCCGCGCCCAGCGCCGCGCCCAGGCTGGCGCCCACGGCGATGCCGCTCCAGCGGCGCCGCGCCATCAGCACCGCCGCCACCAGCAGGGTTGCAAAGGACACGGACATCGAGAGCGCCGCACCGAGCGCCACCGCACCCACCACCGCCGGAAATGCGGGGCTGTCGGCCCGCCGCAGCAGGGTGCGCAGCAGGCCCGACTGGAGTGCGACGCGCAGCACGGGATGCCGCTCTCATGGCTTGCGCGTGACCGGGCGTCGGCCCAACTCCACCGCGAGCGAGACGGCCTCGCGGCCACGCAGGATCTTGAACTGCGCCTGCGTGCCCGGGCTCAGCGCGGCCGTCTCGTTGATGAGCGCGGCGGTGTCGCTGATCTCCTTGCCGTTGATCGAGACGACGGTGTCGCCGGCACGCAGGCCGGCGCGGTCGGCCGGGCCACCGCGCTGCACGGCGACGAGTGCGGCACCGGCTGCGGCGCCGGTCGTCTCGTGGATGACGTCTCGGGCACTCACGCCGAGCCAGCCGCGGCTGACGCGGCCGGTGGCGATGATCTGCTCCATCACCTGCCGCGCGAGGCTCACCGGGATCGCGAACCCGATGCCCTGCGATCCACCGCTGCGCGAGTAGATCGCGGTGTTGATGCCCACCAGGTGACCGGACGCGTCGACCAGCGCACCGCCCGAATTGCCCGGGTTGATGGCCGCATCGGTCTGGATGAAGTTCTCGAAGGTGTTGATGCCGAGACGGTTGCGGCCCGTCGCGCTGACGATGCCCTGCGTCACCGTCTGGCCCACGCCGAACGGATCGCCGACGGCCAGCACGATGTCGCCGATCTGCACCGACGCCGGATCGGCGAAGGTGATCGGCTGCAAACCCTTGACCTCGATACGCAGCACGGCGAGGTCGGTCTCTGGGTCGGTGCCGACGACGCGCGCCTCGGCCACCTTGCCGCCGGGCAGCATCACGGCAATCTCGTCGGCGCCCTCGACGACGTGGTTGTTGGTCAGGATGAAACCCTGGGTGGCGACGATGACGCCGGAGCCCAGGCTGGATTGGCCCTGCGCTGCCTCCTCGTCGGGGCCGCCATAGGGCCGCAGCCAGCCGGGCAGCTGTCGTGGTGGTGCCTTGCGCGTGTAGATGTTGACGACCGAGGCCGAGGCCTTGGCCGCCGCCGCGCGAAAGCCCCCCTCGAGGCGCGTCATGACGGCCTTGCCGTTTGGTGCCGACGCTGACGTGTCGGCGTGCGGCGCCTCGCGCAGCGCCACGACATCGGTGCGGGCCGGCGCCACGGGCTCGGGCCCGAACGCCTTCCAGGCGATCAGCAGGCCGGCCGACACCGCGATCACCTGCGCGATGAGCAGCCACAGCCGCCAGACCAGGGGCGGTCGATTGTTGTTCACGATGTGGTTCCCTCCATCAACTCTTCCAGGGCGCGCGCCAGCGGCTCGACGACACTGATCTCGTTGGATGCGTGCGGCACCGTGTCGCAGGTGAGCACGCGGGCCGGCCCGCTGGCCAGCAGTTCTTCATAGGCGCCCGGCGCGAACAGCGCGTGCACGCCGATGCACAGCGGTGCCGGCAGTCCGACGCGGCGCACGCTGGCCACCGCCTGGATCATGGTGCGTGCGCTCGAGACGATGTCGTCGACCAGCACCGGATGGCGGTCCTGCCAGGCCGACACATCCGGCAGGCTGACCTCGACGTCGCGGTCGCCGCGACGGATCTTTTGCAGCACGGTCCAGGGCGCGCCGGCGGCGGCGGCAACCTCAGCGACCCATTGCTCGCTCTCCGAGTCGGGGCCGATCAACAGCGGGCGCTCGACCTGAGCCGCAACCCATCGGGCGATCAGCGGCGCCGTGTGCACGACGCGCGTGGGGATGCGGTAGATCTCGTCGAGTGCGTGGTAGCGGTGCAGGTGCGGATCGGCTGTCGCGAGCGCGTCGAAGGCGGTCGACAGCAGCGCCGCATAGGAGCGCGACGTCACCGCCTCGCCGGCATGGAAGCGCCGGTCCTGTCGCAGGTAGGCGAGGTACGGTGCCGCCAGCAGCACCTTCGCCGCGCCGAGGTCGCGCGCGGCGTCGGCCGCGAACAACAGCGGCAGGGTTTTCTCGTCGGGCCGCGCGAGGCTGCAGGTGAGCACGACGGTTCGGCCCGTCACGTCGGCATCGAGGCGGACCAGCGACTCGCCGTCCGGAAAGCGGTGCAGTTCCAGGCCGGCACGTTCGGCCTGCAGTGTGCGCACCAGCCGCTCGGCAAAGGCCTCGTCGCCGGGCAGATGGAAGACGATAGCTCTCAAGACACCTCCGAGATCTGGAAGATGGGCGGGCGGGCATCGACGTACTGGCGTGCGTAGGCCAGTTCCCCCGGTGCCTGCGCATGCAGCGTGAACAGCGGCTGCCCGGCTTGCACGACATCGCCGAGGCGGGCGTGCACGTCGACGCCGGCGGCCGGTGCCTTCGGCGCGCCGGCGAGCTTGGCGGCTCGCGACAGCACGCGGTTGTCGATCGCCGTGATGCGCCCTCCCGATGGCGCCTCGACGACCTGCCGGTGCGACGCCAGCGGCACCTCGCGCAGGCCGCCCTGGGCTTCGCAGATGGCGGCGAACTTCGACCAGGCCCGGCCGTCGGCAAGAACCTCGGCCGCCAGGCGCAGGCCGTGGCCTTCCGGCGCCGCGCCGCCCAGTTCCAGGATGTCGCCGGCCAGGCGCAAGGCGCGCTGCCTGAGGTCGTCGGGCGCATCGGCCTCGCGGCGCAGCACGGCCAGCACGTCGCGCGCCTCCAGCGCCGGGCCGATGCCGCGCCCGACCGGCTGCAAGCCGTCGGTGACGCGCAAGGCCACCTGCAGTCCGATGGCCCGGCCAACCTCGATGAGGCGGCGCCCGAGTGTCTTTGCCGCCTCTGCGCTGCGGACCTTGGCGGTCGGCCCCACCGGCAGGTCGATCAGCACATGCGTCGAGCCGGCCGCCGCCTTCTTGGATAACACGGAGGCGACGAGTTGTCCCTCGCTGTCGAGATCAAGCGGTCGCTCGACGCGGATCAGGATGTCGTCGGCCGGGCTCAGCCGGACCGAACCTCCCCAGACGATGCAGGCGCCGGTGCTCTCGACGGTGCGCCGCATCGCGGCGATGTCGAGATCGACCGGGGCCAGCACCTCCATCGTGTCCGCCGTGCCGGCAGGGGACGTGATCGCGCGCGACGAGGTCTTGGGCATCGTCAGGCCACAGGCCGCGACGATGGGCACGACGAGCAGCGTCGTGCGGTTGCCCGGCAGGCCGCCGACGCAATGTTTGTCCACGACCCTGTCGCGGCCCCAGTCCAGCCGTTCCCCCACGTCGATCATCGCCCGCGTCAGCGAGACGGTCTCGTCGAGATCGAGGCGGTCGCCCGCGCAGGCGGTGATGAAGGTGGCCAGGTGCAGGTCGGAATAGCGGCCGGCTGCGATGTCGCCGATGACGGCGCTAAAGGCACCGGCATCGAGGCGGTGGCCGTAGACCTTGGCACGGACATGGCTGAGCGACTCGAGGACCGGCGCGTGGCTGACGGTGAGCCACTCGCCCGGCTGCGGACGAAGTGAAGTCCATGCCGCCTCGGACAGGCCCGCGATGCCATGTCCGAGCCAGGGGCCGTCCACGACGCTGAGCGTGGCCACGATGCTTCCCGAGCGCGCCGTGAGCTGGACACGTGCCTGTGTCGTGAAACCCTCGGAACGGCAGACCGCGCAATCGCGCCGCATGTAGACGACCGGCTCCTGGTAGGTGTCGATGCCGGTGCGCCAGGCACGCAGCGTTTCGTCGGCGCCCGCACCGTGCGCGGGCGTCGAGTCCGTGCCCATGTTCGCGCTCATGCCAGTTCCACCGTTTCCAGGTAGTCGGGCACGCGGCAGGGCCAGCCCAGTTCGTGCTCGATGCGCGAGCGCATCGCGTCGGCCGCTGCCGGTTCGCCGTGGGTGATGAAGGTCTGCGTCGGCGGCGCGTCGAAGCCGCGCAGCCACTGCAGGATCTCGCCGGCGTCTGCATGAGCGGACAGGCTGTCCAGCGCCGCCACCTCGGCATGGATCGGCACGTCCTCGCCGTGGATGCGCACGGAGGCGGCACCCTGCAGGATGGCGGCGCCGCGCGTGCCGCCGGCCTGGTAGCCCGCGAACAGGATCGTGTTGCGGCGGTCCGGCGCGAAGGCCTTGAGATGGTGGACGACGCGACCGCCGGTGGCCATGCCGCTGGCCGAGATGATGACCATCGGGCCGCGCCTCGCACTCAGTGCGCGCGAGTCGTCGGGCTTGTTGACGATCGTCGCCGCATGGCACATGGCATCGCACTGCTCGGGGCTCAGCCGGTGCTCGGTACGGTGCGCGTGGTAGATGCGCGTCGCGTCGGTGGCCATCGGGCTGTCGAGATAGACCGGCAGGTGGTGGATGACGCCGCGCTGCTTGAGCAGGTGGATGCAGTACATCAGGTTCTGCGCCCGCCCCACGGCGAACGCCGGGATCACGACGACCCCGCCGCGGGCCGCCGTCCGGTTGATGACCTCACCGAGCTTCGTCAGGGGATCGCTCGCCTCGTGCTGGCGATCGCCGTAGGTCGATTCGACCACCGCGTAGTCGGCCCCGGGCACGCGCGTAGGCGCAGCCAGCACCAGGTCGTTCGGGCGCCCGATGTCGCCGGAGAACAGGATCGAACGCCGTCCGTCGTCGATCTTCACGAAGGCAGAGCCGAGCATGTGTCCCGATGGATCCAGGCGCGCCTGCAGCCCGGGCACCGGGCTCCATGACGTGCCGTAGGGCCGCGGCACGAACTGCTTCAGGCAGCGTTCGGCGTCCTCGCGGGTGTACAGCGGCAGGGCCGGCTTGTGCTTGGAGTAGCCGCGCCGGTTGGCGTACTCGGCTTCCTCCTCCTGCAGGTGGCCGCTGTCGGGCAGCAGGATGCGACAGAGCTCGTGGGTCGCCTCCGTGCAATAGACCTTGCCCTTGAAACCCTGCCGCGCGAGCAGCGGCACGTAGCCGCTGTGGTCGATGTGGGCATGCGTCAGCACGATCGCGTCGATGCCGGCGGCCGGCACGGGCATCGGTGCCCAGTTGCGCAGCCGCAGTTGCTTATAGCCCTGGAAGAGGCCGCAGTCGACGAGCAGCGTCGCGCCCTCATGGCGCAGCAGGTACTTCGAGCCGGTGACGGTGCCGGTGGCGCCGAGGAATTGCAGTTGCATGGAGTCCTCTTGGGGTGTGTGTTCAGAGCAGGAGCGGGGCGTCGGGCAACTCGTTGCGATCGCCGGGCGCGAGCGGGAAATGGCGCGCCACCAACTGCGTGACGGCCTCGATGCCCTGGACGGCGCCGCAGCCGAAGTCGCCGGCGCCGAAGTGCGTTTCCATGCCGCGGCAGATCACGGACCAGGCCTCGGCGCCGGCCTTGGCATGGATGCCCCGGTCGGCGACGATCTCGACCCGCCGGTCCGCCAGCAGCACGTAGATCAGCACGCCGGTGTTGTGCTCGGTGTCCCAGACGTGCAGTCGTGCGAAGAGCTCGATGGCGCGTTCGCGCGCCGTCTGGCCGCGCAGCAGCGGCAGGCCGTCGAGCGAGCCTTCGGCGACGAACCGGATCTCTGCTGCATGGGTGGCCTCGCTCGCGGCGATCGCCTGCTCGATCGACCGCAGCGCAGAGGCGGGGAAGGCGCGGCGCACGCGCGCCGAGGTCGTCGCGAGGTGGCGCAGGAGTCTGGCGAGATCCATCGTCACCACCGACCGGAGGCACCGCCTCCGCCAAAACCGCCGCCACCGCCGCCGAACCCGCCGCCGAAGCCACCGCCCCGGCGCCCGCCGTGCCCGTGCATGCCGCCGTGGCCGCCCATGCCGATGCCCAGCAGCGTGACGAAGAAGCCGGTCATGCCTGCGGTGGCTGCGACGGCAAGGGTGCCGAGCGCGAACCAGGCGACGACGCCCAGCAGACCGCCGACCACCAGGGCCCCGGGCACCCGGCCCAGCACCTGCCGCAACACGCCGCCGAGCACCAGCGCGACGATGAACAGCACGGGCCAGCTTTGTCCGAGGCCGTTGTCGGCAGATGCCGCGCCCCGCCGCGTCGGGGCCGGCAGGGCCTCGCCATCGAGGACACGCACGATCCGGTCGAGCCCTGCCGTGAGTCCTCCATAGAAGTCGCCCTGCCGGAACCGGGGAGTGATGACCTCCGCGATGATCCGCGCCGCCGTGGCATCGTTCAGTGCGCCTTCGATTCCGTAGCCGACCTCGAGCCGCACGGCACGATCGTCCTTCGCGACGAGCAGCAATGCGCCGTCGTCGACCTTGCGCCGGCCCAGCTTCCATTGCTCCACCACGCGCAGCGCGAAGGGTTCGATCGCCTCCGGCCGCGTCGTCGGCACGATCAGCACCGCGATCTGCGTGCCCTTGCGCTCCTCGAACGCGCGCAGCGACTGTTCGAGCGCGGCGCTCTGCGGTGCTGTCAGCGTTCCGGTCAGGTCGGTCACCCGGCCTTGCAGCGGCGGCACCGGGACCAGGTCCTGGGCGGCGCCCAGCGTGGCCCCGCACAGGAGCCAGGCGACGGCGAGCCAGCGCAGGAAGCGTCCGAGCGGGACGCGGGCTGCTGTCACTTCTTGGCACCCGAGGCGCCGATGCCGCCGAGATCGACCTTCGGCGGCACCGTGAGCGCCGCTTCGTCGGCGACGCTGAAGTTGGCCTTGACCCCATAGCCGAACACCATTGCCGTCAGGTTGCTGGGGAAGGTGCGAACCGCGACGTTGTAGTCCTGCACGGCCTTCACATAGCGGCCACGCGCCACGGCAATCCGGTTCTCGGTGCCTTCGAGTTGAACGCGCAGGTCCTGGAAGCCCTGGTTGGCCTTCAGGCTGGGGTAGTTCTCGCTGACGGCCAGCAGGCGCGACAGCGCGCTCGACAGCTCACCCTGCGCGGCCTGGAACTTGTTGAACGCCTCGGGGTTGTTGACCAGTTCCGGCGTGGCCTGGATCGAGGTGGCCTTGGCGCGCGCCTCCACCACCTTGGTGAGCGTTTCCTGCTCGAAGTTGGCCTCGCCCTTGACGGTGGCCACGACGTTCGGGATCAGGTCGGCGCGGCGCTGGTACTGGTTCAGCACCTCGGACCAGCTGGCCTTGATCTGTTCGTCGGTCGACTGGAAGGTGTTGTAGCCGCAGCCGGAGAGCGCGAGCGTCAGCGCGGCAAGAAGGGCGACGAGGAAGTGGCGCATGGTCAGGGCTCCTGGGGTTGTCATTTGGGAAGCGGCTCGGAAGAAGCGCGTGGCGACCGCGACGGCTGGCCTTCGATCGCCCACCACGCGGGTCGCACGATCAGGCTGCCCAGCGTGGCCAGCAGCGGCAGCGCGAGCCACGCGAAGCTGAGTTGGGCCACCGCGCCGAAGAGCCAGCCGGTGGCCGCCGAGCCCAGCGTCTGGCCGACTCCTGCTGCCGCGGCCAGCCCGCCCATCGTGGCGCCGAGCCGTCGCCGGGAGGCTCCCGCGGCGAGGTAGGAAATCGTCGGCAGCACGAGCCCGGTGCCGGCGGCGGTGAAACTGACGCCGATGTACATCCAGGCGTCGCTGCGGTGCTGCGCCAGCATCGCCAGGCCCGCGATCGCCAGCACCAGCCCGGCCGCCATCACGCCGCGGCCGGCGGCGCGCTCGAGCAGACCGGTGAAGAACAGCAGCGCGTTGACGCCGAGCATCACGAGGCTGCACTCGGCGAACATCAGCGAAATCTCGCGCGACGACAGCGTCGGGTGCTGCTGGCCTTGCAGCACGATGCCGAGCTCGAAGCCGGACAGCACGAACATGACCACGCCGTTCAGCCCCCACAGCGCCATTGCGCGCCTTCGATCGGCAGACGCAGGCTGCGAATCGTCCTCGAGGGCGGCTGGCGGGACGCGCGGCAGGGTGGCGGCGAGTCCCAGCATCATCAGCGCGCCCAGTGCT
Source organism: Ideonella alba (assembly GCF_018069845.1). Classification (NCBI taxonomy): domain Bacteria; kingdom Pseudomonadati; phylum Pseudomonadota; class Betaproteobacteria; order Burkholderiales; family Sphaerotilaceae; genus Ideonella; species Ideonella alba. The sequence continues at coordinate 44,190 of NZ_JAGQDD010000017.1, read as the reverse complement.
GCCGACATCACGATCACGAGATCGGTCGGGTCGAGAGTACCGTCCCCGACGCCGGCGAGTGCGCCGGCCATCTGCGCGGCGGCGGCATTGAGTCCCGGCCCGAACAGGAAGCCCAGCAGCGACATCGCGCCGAGCCACGCGAACCGGCGCGCTCGCTGGCTCTGCGGCGTGTGCTCGGCGACGAGCGCGGGCACGACCGGCACGACGGCCGCCACGAAGAAGCCGGTGGCGCCGCGCAAGGCATAGATGCCCGCGATCCCGACCCAGTCGGCCCGCAGCAAGGGAAGCAGGCTGGCGACGTAGCCGACCAGTCCGATCATCAGGATGCGGCCCCGACCCCAGCGGTCGGAGACCAGCCCCCACAGCGGCGCGCCGACCAGCACCCCGGCGGCGTACAGACCACTGAGCAGTCCGACATGGCGCGCGACTTCGGCCTGGCCATCGTCCGTCATCAGCGGCGCGAGCCAAGCCGGCAGCAAGGGCATGAGCGCGCCATAGCCCGCGGAGACGACGAAGACCGCAGCCGCCAGCCAAGCCAGTTGCCACGCCCCCAGCCGCGGCGCTGCCGGCAATCGCTGGCGTTCGAGGCGGCCAGGGTTTGTCATCGCTGCAACACCGCGTCAGGTTCAGGCCGACGCGCCTTGCGCCACCGTCGACGACGCGGCCGGCGCAGGGTGAGGACTGCGGATGCCGGCGAGCTTGGTGCGCTTGAGCATCAGCGCGTTGATCGCCACGATGGCCGAACTGCCCGACATCGACAGTGCCGCGACCTCGGGCGACAGCGTGAACGGATAGAAGACGCCGGCTGCAAGCGGAAAGGCGATCACGTTGTAGCCCACCGCCCACCACAGGTTCTGGTGCATCTTGCGCAGCGTCGCGCGCGACAGCTCGATCGCGCCGACGACGTCGTAGGGGTCGCTCTTCATCAGCACGACCTGGGCGCTTTCCATCGCCACGTCGGTGCCCGCGCCGATGGCGAAGCCGACATCGGCCTGCGTCAGGGCCGGCGCATCGTTGATGCCGTCGCCGACCATGGCGACCTTGTGACCCTGGTTCTGCAGTTCCTTGATCTTTGACGCCTTCTGACCCGGCAGCACGTCGGCAAGCACGATGTCGATGCCGAGTTCCTTGCCGATGCGCTCGGCAGTGGCCTGGTTGTCACCGGTGATCATGGCGACCTTGACGCCGCGCTCCTGCAGCTTGGCGATCGTGGCCCTGGAGGTCGGGCGCACCGCATCGGCGATCGCGATCAGGCCGATGAGGCGGCCGCCGCGTGCCACGTGAACGACCGTGCGGCCGCCGCCCTGCAGGCGTACTGCCTCGGCTGCCAGTTCCGCGAGGCCGATCCGCTCCGCCTCCATCAACTTGCGGTTGCCAAGCAGAACGACCTCGTCCCCGATCCTGGCGCGCGCGCCCTGGCCGTCGATGTTGGTGAAGGCGGTGGCGGTCTCCTGCCCCTCCGACGTCTGCGTGCCGGCGCGCTTGAGCACCGCCAGCGCCAGCGGGTGCTCGGAGAACTTCTCCACTGCGGCCGCGGTGGACAGCAACTGCGCTTCCGTCACACCCGGCGCCGGCACCATCTCGACCACGTCCGGCTGGCCCAGTGTCAGTGTGCCGGTCTTGTCGAAGACAACCACCGTCAGCTTGGTCGCGTTCTCCAGCGCCGCGGCGTTCTTGAAGAGAATGCCGTTCATCGCACCGAGGCCCGTACCGACCATGATCGCCATCGGTGTGGCCAGCCCGAGCGCGTCGGGGCAGGCGATCACGAAGACGGTAATGGTGAGCGTGAGGGCGAACAGCAGCGGCTGGCCGAGGACCCAGAACCACACCGCGAAGGTCGCGAGTCCGACGACGATGGCTATGAGCACCAGCCACTGCGAGGCCTGGTCGGCGAGCAATTGGCCCGGCGCCTTCGAGTTCTGCGCTTCCTGCACCAGCTTGACGATCTGCGCGAGCGCCGTGTCGGCACCGACCTTGGTGGCCTGGTAGCGGAAGCTGCCGCTCTTGTTGATGGTCGCGCCGATCACCGCATTGCCGACGACCTTCTTCACCGGCATCGACTCACCGGTGAGCATCGACTCGTCGACCTGCGATGCGCCGTCGATGATCTTGCCGTCCACCGGGATCTTGTCGCCCGGCTTGATGACCACCGTCTCGCCGACCAGCACCTCGGAGGTCGGCACCTTGGTTTCGACACCGTTGCGCAGCACGGTGGCCATCGGCGGCGCCAGGTCCATCAGCGCGCGGATCGCATCGGAGGCGCCGGCGCGGGCGCGCATCTCCAGCCAGTGGCCGAGCAGGATGAACACCAGCAGCACCGACGCGGCCTCGTAGAACACCTCGCCTTCGTAGAAGAACGTGGCACCGAGGCTGAACACGTAGCCGGTGCCGACCGACAGCACGACCAGCGTGGCCATGTTGGCCACCTTGTTGCGCGCGGCGCGCCAGCCGGCGACGAAGAACGGCCAGCCGGGATAGGCGATGGCGCCGGTGGCGACGATGAACAGGAAGAGGTTGCGATCCATCCCGAACGGCGTCGCGAAGTCGCCGAACATCTTGCCCATCGGCGAGTAGAGGAACACCGGAATCGAGAACAGCAGCGCGACCAGGAAGCGGTTGCGCATGTCGTTGGCCATGTCCTGCATCGACATGCCGGGCGCGTGGCCCATGTCGTGCATCATGTCGCTCATCTGATGCGCGGCTTCGCCGCCGTGGCCGGCATGCGCCGCGTGACCCGCGTGCGGCGCGGCCGGTGGTGTCTTCGGTGCGGCGCCGCTCACGGCAGGCGTCGTGGCGGCAACGTGCCCGGCGTGCCCGGCGTGGGCGCCATGGCCTTCGTGTCCCGCGTGCTCGGCATGTCCCTCGGGCGGGCAGACGTGGGCGGGCAGCATCTCGCCGCGGCAGTGGTAGCCGCACTCGACGATGCGCCGTCGGATGTCCTCCAGCGATGTCTTCGTCTCGTCGTAGTGCACGGTGGCGCTGCCGGCGACGTAGTTGACGTCGACGTGATGAACGCCGGGCAGCGCTGCGATCTGGCGCTGCACGCCGGCGGCGCTCAGGCTCGAGACCAGTTCGCCGACTTCTACGGTGCTTGTCTTCATGAAGGATCCTTTGGATGGGATATCAGCGGGCCAGGCGTCCAGCCTCGAGGCAATCGGGAGAGAACTCGAACACGATGTCGGGGTCGGGACGCACGAGCTTGTCCTTCCGGCCGGCGTAGTGGAGCCGGGAGAGCATGTCGCGCATCAGGTTGAGACGGGCCAGGCGCTTGTTGTCCGCGCGCACGATGCGCCACGGCGCTGTCGCCGTGTGCGTTCGCATCAGCATGGCGTCGCGTGCCGCGGAGTACGCCTTCCAATGCTTGACGGCCACTGCGTCGATCGGGCTCGACTTCCACTGCTTGAGCGGGTCGCGGCGGCGTTCCTCGAGGCGCTTGACCTGTTCCGCCTTGCTGACGTCGAGGTAGTACTTCAGCAGCTTGATGCCCGATCCGACCAGCATCTCCTCGAACTTCGGCACGGACTGCATGAACTCCGCATGCTGCTCCCTGGTGCAGAAGCCCATGACGTGCTCAACGCCGGCCCGGTTGTACCAACTGCGGTTGAACAGCACGAGTTCCTCGGCCACCGGCAGGTGCGGCACGTAGCGCTGGAAGTACCAGCCGCTGCGCTCGCGGTCCGAAGGCTTGCCCAGTGCCACGACGCGGGTCTCGCGCGGGCTGAGGTACTCGACGATGCGCTTGATGCTGCCGTCCTTGCCGGCGGCGTCGCGACCTTCGAGCACGACCAGGATCCGGTCCTGGCAGCGGATGAAGTGGCGCTGCAGCTTCACCAGTTCGACCTGCAGCACGTGAAGTTGGGCCTCGTACTCCTCCCTCGACAGGGATCGGTCCGTGGACGCTGCGGTGTCGGACGCTGGTGCGGTTGCTCCGCCGGCCGCATCCGCGCCGGTAGTGATCTTGGCGAGCTTCTCGTGCTTCTTGTGCTTCTTGGACATGACGTGTCCCTCAGGCTGTTGGAGCCGCGCCGATCAGCAGCACGGTCTCGGAGAGGAAACGGTGCGGCGGCACGGTCAGGTTGGTCGGTGCCGGCACGTTCTTGAACACGCGGCCGGCGAGGTCGAACTTGGACCCGTGGCAGGGGCAGTAGAAGCCGCCCGGCCACTGCGCGCCGATGTCCGGGCTGCCGGGCGTGGGCCGGAAGGTGGGGACGCAGCCCAGGTGGGTGCACACCGCCTCGATCACGGCCAGGTCGGGCCGGCTCGAGCGCAACGCGTTGCGGGCGGTGTCGGGCTGCTCCGACCGGCGTGACTGCGGGTCGGCGAGCAGGGTGTCGTGCCGCGCCAGCGCGTCGATCATCTCGGGCGTGCGGCGCAGCACGAACACCGGCTTGCCGCGCCACTCGACCGTGCGCAGTTCGCCGGGGCGCAGGCTGCCCAGCTCGACGTCGACCGGCGCGCCCAGTGCACGCGCCTTCTCGCTCGGCGCGAAAGAGGCCACGAAAGGCACCGCGGTGGCGACCAGTCCCGCGCCGCCGGCGGCGGTTGCCGCGCCGAGCCAGAGCCGGCGGTCCGAATCGTCTGGCGAATCGGCAGGGATGGTGGAGTTCGGCACGGCAGTCTCCTTCAAGGCCGTACTACGTTGTGGTGCACGGTGCAACTGCGGTTGTCTTTCACGTGCGATCTCCGGCCTCAGGCAGCAGAGGTGCGTCCGCTCAGAGCGGGAACGAAGCGCGGTGTGCGCGCGGCGTAGGCGTCGAACTCGGTGCCGAAACGCTCGCGCATCTCGCGCTCTTCCGTGACGGCAAGGCGTCCGTACATGGCCACCAGGATCGGGAACATCACCAACGTCAGCAGCGTGGGCCACTGCAGCAGGAAACCCAGCAGGATCATCACGAAGGCGACGTACTGCGGATGGCGGACGCGCGCATAGGGCCCGGTCGTCGCCAGGCGGTTGGCGCGCTGGGCGTGGTACAGCACGTTCCAGGCCGCGGACAGCAGGTAGAAGCCCAGCCCGAGGAAGACATAGCTGGCGATGTGCAGCACCCCGAAGTGCGGATCGCCCTTCTCGCCGAGCAGCGTCGACCAGAGGTGCCCGCTGTTGTGCGACATCAGATCCAGGGTGGGGTACTTCGTCTGCAGCCAGCCCGACATCAGGTAGATCGTCAGCGGGAAGCCGTACATCTCGACGAACAGCGCGACCACGAAGGCCGCGAAGGCCCCGAAGGTGCGCCAGTCTCGGCTGGTCTGCGGCTTGAAGAAGCTGAAGGCGAACATCAGGAAGATGGCCGAATTGAGGATGACCAGCATCCACAGTCCGTAGCCAGGCTGGTCGTGACTCATCTGCAAATCCCCTCAGTGGTGGTGGTGCGTCTTTCGCGAACGCCCTTCGGACGCTTCCGGACCCGCGGGGCGGTCGTTGGAGGGCCCCTTGCCATCGTGCGCATCCCCGTGGCCATGGCCGTGGCCGCGGTGCATGAAGATGTGCAGGAACGGGGACGCAGCCAGCAGCAGGTAGGGCAGGGCGCCCAGCGTGTGTGCGCGGTGTTCGGTCAGCAGGAAGAACAGGGCGATCGCGGCAAACACCAGCAGTCCGATGGCATATCGGCTGCGCCAGAATCCGCGCGCGCGGCGGATCGGCTCGTCGTGGTCATGATTCATGGAAGGGCTCCTGTGCGGCTCTCGGTTCAGCCCAGCGATTCGAAGAGTTCGACCGGGGCTTTCAGGCGCGTACGAAAGTCACTTGGCCGGCGCGGCAGGCGACATGGGCATGCGGTCCATCATCATCTGCATCATCGACTGCATCATGTCCATGCGCTTCTCCATCATCTGCTGGCGCGCGGCAGCGCTGGCTGGCGCCTTACCAGGCGCCATGCCACCCATCATCGACATGCCCTCCTGCATGAGCTTCATGTGCTCGGCCATCATCGCCTCGCGCTCCGCCGGCGTCTTTGCGCCGGCCATCTGCTCGTGCATCGACTGCATGGCCTTCATGTGCTTGTCGATCATGGCCATGTCGGGCATGCCGGCGGGCTTGCCGGTGGCCGGTGCGGGCATCGCCGCGGAAGCTGCCCCGGCGGGGTGATGGGCCTTATGCTGGTCGTCCTGCGCGAACGAAGCCGCGGACACAGCGGCGAGAGTTGCGGCAACGGCGAGGGTGCGGAAACGGAACATGGAGGCCTCCTGGAAGCGAGAGAACGATCGGTCGGCGGTTGGTCGGCCCGGTGGCCGGACAAGGGAGTGATGCCGCGACTTGCGGTCCGACTGTGCGGTCCGTAGTTGGCTACGGAGTCAACAGGTCGGAGCTGCGCGGCGGGCCGCCAGCAAGGGACGCACTGGAGCGTCCGTCGCTGCGCCCCTGGGGTCGCGCTCTACAGCGCGAGCCGGGAGAACTGCACCCGCGGAGGGGGTGAGGGCGGTGGAACCGCTGCAAGAGCGGCGCGGACCAGGGCGGCCGGCGCCATGTGCAGGTCGCTGGCCTGCCTGTGAGGCGCAGGAACCAGGACCATCTGATCAGGCGAGTCGAACTTGGGAAGTTGCTTCAGCAGCGTCTGCGACGACGCGTCGCAGGACTTCTGGCACGGCGCCTTGTCGGGGTGCTCGCCGTGCTTCGCTTGATCCGCCGCGTGGGATTGTTGTACAGCGGCTAGCGCCGGATGGTCTGCCTGCGAAACCTGGATGTCGGCATGCGCCAGTTCGCCGCGCGGTTCCGTCAGACAGGCATTCGCCACTCCCGACAGCAGCGCGAAGACCCACACGAGCAACATCGTGAGGGCGATGCTGCGCCTGTGGTGGCGGCTGGCGGTCAGAGTCATGTTCAAGTCGGTACGTGCGCAGATTTGCAGAATCCGCGGCGGAAGTCTCGCCGGACATTGCATCGGAAACGTTGATCGTCGTCAAACCGGCTCTGGGGTCAACTACGGAATCCGGACGTACCATGCCGCCGTGAAAAAAAGAATGGTCGCGCGCCCCGCGCCCTTGGAGACAGCCTCTCCCTTGACCATCGGTCGCCTTGCGAAGGCAGCCGGAGTGGGCGTTGAGACGGTGCGTTACTACCAGTCGCGCGGACTGCTGCGTGTGCCGGCGGCAAACGGCGGCTTTCGGGTCTACCCCGTTGCGGCGATTGACCGCATCGCGTTCATCAAGCGTGCGCAAGCGCTGGGCTTTTCGCTGGACGAGGTGCGCAGCCTGCTGGACCTGGAGGACGGCCGCAATCGCCGGGCCATCCAGTCGGTCACCCAGGCACGTCTGGGCCAGATCGAGGACAAGCTGGCGGACCTGCATCGAATGCGCGGGGCGCTGTCCGAGTTGCTGCATCGCTGCAGGCAGGCCGGCCCCATGCAGGCCTGCCCGATCATCGAGACGCTGGCCGGCGCGAGGTCACCCGCCTGACGGTGCGTGACCCGGACGGGCCGCCCAGCCGTCAAAGTCGCTTGGCACGCGCCAAGGGCACGCCCGACACATTCACCACCGACGCCACCGGCATCACCGCAGCCAGTCGCTGCGTGCCCAAGCCGACCGTCGCTTGACGCATCGGAACGCCCGACAGCCGCACCTCGGCAGGAACGGTCGCTGGCGTGGTTGTGCCAAGGCGCTTGGCGACGACCAACGGGACGCCAGGGCCCGCGCCTTCCGTTCCAGCTGTTGCCGCCGACGCCGAACCGATGGCCAGGCCGGCGAGTGCCAGCAAGACTGCGATGGTCCTCATGTCAATGCTCCTTCTTCAAAGTGCGCGCTTTCCGGGATTGGCAGCGACGTTTCCCCTGGCTTGCTGCAGGGAAGGACAACACGGTACGCGGCTTCGATTGACCGGAACCTGACCGATTGATGACGATGTCGTCAGGATCGACCGGCAGACGCTGCAGGCATTCGACGTGCCCCGTTCGCGCCGCACGCGGCCGCGCTGGCGCCACGCGCGATGGCGCTAAGCTTGCCGGCCATGGAACAAGCCGTCTTGCCGATGTCCCCTGCCGCGCAGCGGGACGCCCTGATCGACCGTTGGCGGGCCGATCCCCATGCAACGTACCGCACCTGGTTCCTGTGGGAAGAGCGCCTGAAGAACTTCCGCTCGATCCGGCGCGGCATCGGGCAGATCGTGCGCGAGATCGAGGGTGGAAGCTTCGGCAACGTGTATCGGGGCTCGACGCTGGAGACCGTCGTGTCGTCGATCGCCGAGCAGCGGCAGATCTTCAAGGGTGCGGACCACGCATTTCTGTGGAAGCCCAAGCTGCGCATCCCGGACATCTACGAGAACGAGGACAACCAGCGCGCCTTCGGGCGGCTGCTGCACGCGTGCGACTGCTGCGACACGGCCGAAGCGGTGATCGATGCGATCCGTCGGCTCGACGCTCGGCAGATCAAGGGGTTGGGGCCTGCCGTGGCGAACCTCCTTTAGTTCATCCACCCGACCCTTGTCGTTCCGTTCAACACGGCGATCGTGCGGGGCTACAACGCGCTGACCGGAGGCAACGTCAAACTGGGGCGTTGGGACCACTATCTGTCGATGCGAGAAGGGGTCATGCGCCTGAACGCCGAGCATCGCTCGCGCCTGTCCAATGACCTCGGCGCGGTCGCCGGGCTGCTGTTCGACATCGGCTCCGGGCGCTACGAGGCGCCGCCGCGCGAGAACGATCCTTTGGCGGCGCAGGCTTGGCAAGGCGACCTCGCGAGGGTGCGTGAAGAGACGGTCGCGCAACACCGGCAGTGGACGCTCGAGCGGGAGAGCGACACCACGCATACGGAGGTTCAGGGCTGGCTGCGCGATCTCGGCCTGAGTTTGGGCTTTCAGGTGTGGATCGCGGCGAACGATCGCTCGCGCGAGTACCTGGACGGCCGGCTCGGCGATGGTTGTCTCGAGGGTCTGCCCGCAGGACTCGACGGCGCCGCGGAGTCTGTGCGCCTGATCGACGTGGTCTGGCTGGACACCAGCGGCGCGCGAGTCGTCGCTGCCTTCGAGGTCGAGCATTCGACTTCGATCTACTCCGGCATCGTGCGCATGCTGGATCTGGCGCTGGGTTGCGCACTGGGGGCGGGTACCGCGATGTTCCTGGTCGCGCCCGACGATCGGCGCGACCAGGTGGCACAGCAACTGCGACGGCCGGCGTTCTCGCGCGTGTCGGAACTCGGTATTCGCTACCTGCCCTATGGCGAACTGCGCTTGCACCGCGCCGCCATCGGCAGATTCGGAACGGGATTGAAGCCCATCCTCGAGGTTTCGCAGGCTCTATGAACTTGATTGTCGCGGCCGGCGTCTCGCAACAACATGATGGGCTCGTTGACCCGCCTTCCCGCTGAGGCCGCCGATGAGTGCGTTCGAGTGCGGCTTTACCTGTGGCCCCACCGCCTGCTCTACATCGGGCCTGGCCCCAGTACCCGATCGCATCGCCATCATGCGGCCCAGATCTGCTGGGGACTCGACGGCAGCTTGCGTTCGCGTATCGAGCCCCACGGAAAATGGGAAGCGTGGAATGGATTTCGCGTCCTGCCCGACCAGCCGCATGCCTTCGATGCCAAGGACGCTCAGGTGGCGATGCTCTTCATGGAGTCAGAGGGGGCCGAGTACGCCTGCGTCGAGGGTCGGCTACACACAGATGAGTGCATTGTTCCTTTCCAACCGCCGCACCCGGCGGCCGCGGGATTGGCGACGCTCGCAGCCGAAGGCGGGACCATCGACGAAGCGGACGCCATCTGCAGAGCATGGCTCGGCTTGGGCAGCGTCAATGCGAGCGGGCGCGGCCGCGATGCTCGGATTGTTCGTGCGCTGCAGGTCCTGCAGTCGGCCATAGATCGACCCGTGCGACTGCAGTCGCTGGCGAACCAGCTGAACGTCTCGCCGAGTTGGCTGAGCCACCGGTTCGTCGAGGAGACGGGTGTACCGTTGCGGCGCTATGTGGTGTGGACGAGACTGCGTCGGGCTGTCGAATCCGTCCTTCAGGGGGCTTCGTGGACCGAAGCTGCTCACGCGGTCGGCTTCAGCGACTCGGCACATCTGTCGCGTTCATTCCGCGACAACTTCGGGATCGCACCGTCTTCGCTGATCGGGCGGCGGGATCAGATCTCGGTCTGTTTCGACAAGGGTTGACGGGGCATGTCGTGGGGCTCGACGCGAGTCGTCACGAAGTGCCGGATCGCTCGTGCGACGGCGGCCGGCTGGTCTTCGGTCACGAACGGGCCTGAATCGTCGATCACTTCGACGGTCGCATCCGGGAACAAGCCAGCCAGGCGGTGGGCGTGCTCGAGCGGGAAGAATCGGCGACGCTCTCGCGCCCACGCAAGCAGCACCGGCTTGGGGAACCCCGGAAGGCGCGTGGCAACCTCGACCGTGTACATCGGATCGATGGCGCGGACCAAGGCCGCGAAATCGCTTCGTGTGCCTGGGCGGTCGCGCAGCGGGGCGGTGTAGGACCTCATGATGTCGTCCGGGATCGCCCTCTCAGTCAGCAGACCAAAGGCGATGGGCAGTCGTTGTACCCAACGCCAGCGCAAGGTTTGCGCCAAGACCCACAGTCCCCATGACGTTCTCCCCAACAGGCGCAGGTGCCGAATCGGCAGCGGGACGAAGTTGTCGAAGGCGTCGCATGGAGTCAATACGAGCGCAGCAATCCGCTGGGCATGGTCGGCAACCACATGTTGTGCCACTGCACCCCCCGTGTCATTGGCGACGAGCACGACGCTGTCGAGATTCGCAGCCGCAAGGAAGCGGTCGACCATCTGGGCAACTCCCGGAAGCGAAAAGTCGGTGCCGTCCCGCATCTTGAGGGCATGCGCTCCCAGCGGCCAGTCGGGTGTGATGCAGCAGTGATCCCTTGCCAGATCCTCGACCACACCACGCCACACGTCGCCGTTGGCGATGATGCCGTGCAGGAACACGATGGTCGGACCCGTGCCCGTGACCCGATACTCGATCGGACCCTCTGGAACTTGAACGATGCGGCGTTCGCCGAGCACAGCCGAAACGGACATACGCGCCCCTCCCTTTGTCGTTGCGGGCCTCACCAGACACGAGGCGCCAAACCGGCTACCCCCTGTGGGGCCGGTGCCTGCGCCACGCAGTGATTCCTCGCCAGGCCAGGAGCCCTCGCGCGCGTGCATCCGATGCGAGCCACCAGCAGACCTGGCGCCTCTGCGGGGTGCGCGTCGATTGCACGTCAACCGCAATGCGGTGGTAGCCGCGGGCCCCGTCGGGGTAGGGTGCGGCAGCGAGTTCGGCCTGAACGCCTTCTCGTCCCCAGGTGCGGGTCTCCAAGGTGTGGCGGCCGGGCGTTGCATCCCAGGGCGCTTGCCACTGAACCCAAGCACTCGGGCCGAGGGCCGTGGCCAGCGCGCAGACTTGCCACGGGCCGCCGTCGATGCGCAGTTCGACCTTCGCGACGCCGTGCGGAGGACTCCACGCCACACCGGCGACGATCTGGCGGCCGGGTGCCAGCAGCGCTGAGTGGTTTGGAACGTCGATCCTCGAGTTCGGCGCCATGCGGGATGGCCGTCTTGGCCAGCCCTTGCGCTCCGCGTAGTCGATGGCTTCGCTGAACCGCATGACCTCCACGGACGCCAGCCACTTGATGTTCGCGTCATAGCCGTGGATGCCAGGCACAAGGACTCGAACTGGAGCACCGTGCGCGCGTGTGAGTGGTGTGCCGTTCATGGCGTAGACCAGCATGGGCTCGAAGCCGTCCCCGAGCAACGACAAGCTGATGCCGGCAGAGAACCCGTCCACCGAGTGAAGCCGGACATGGTCCGCTTCCGTGGCCGCTCCGGCGCGCACGAGCAGGTCGCGCAGCAGTACGCCTTGCCAGCGCGCATTCCCTACGAAAGGGCCGCCAACGGGGTTGTGCACACACATCAGAACCGCGTCGATCTCTCGCGATGGAAGCGACAGCAGCTCGTCGAGGGTGAGACTGAGCGGGTGCTCGACCATGCCTCGCACCACGAGGCGCCACTGTCGCAACACGACGCTCGGAGCAGGAAACGTCACGTCGGTGACGAAGAATCGGTCGACAGGGGTGATCAACTCGGACAGTCCTGGAATCTCCAGGGAGGCAGAGCCAGGGGGCGAACCCAGGGGAGCTTGCGGCCGTGGCAGACGTACGGGCTCTGCGCGCCGGCGTTGTCGGACACGACGAATCACCAACGCCAGTCCCGCCGCGGCGAAGCCGATGGCGAAGGAAGCTTCCGCGCCGAAGAAGACACCCAGCATCCCTGCCGCTGTCCCGACCAAACCCAGGGTGGCGGCCGTGGTGCGCGAAAGCTCGGTGCGGCGCCACAGCGCATACAGCCCGAGCAACCCAGACAACAGCAACGCCGCCATGAGCGTGGCCGTGCCCGCGGTCGCGGCCATCGCCGGAACTCCGAGACTGAACAAGGTCAGTGCGATGGCGATCGCGGGCTTGTCGCCGCGCCGAAGCAATGCAATTGCGACGTCGATCAGCGGTGTTGGCAGCGCGTCGATCAGCCACTTGCCGAGCGCTCGAACCGGCGAGGTATGCGTTCCACGGACGGCTGCAGCAAACTCGCCGGCGGCCAGCTGAACGAAGGCGGCGCCCAGGCCCTGAAGCCACGCATCGGAAGGAGAGAACGGCATTGGTTGCTCGGGGCTGAATACTGTTGGCGTTCCCAGCTTGCATCGCCGTGCGCCTGCAGGCTTGAAGAAACTGGCAGTTCGGTGGCGCCGCCGCTGGCGAACTGGGCCACAGCTGCGGCGCGAGGCCTCCGCTGGCAGAACTGCGCCGCCGATCCGTGGCCGGAGTCTGCGAGAGACAAGCTTACGAACCTGTAATGTGGTTGTCGGCCGTGCGTCGGATGCGGTTCCCTAGAGTGCAGGGCATGCCAAGTGGCATGACGTTGAGGGAGCGACTCCCTCGCTGCATCACGAAAGGTTCGATCATGAAGGCGACTCTGTTCACCCTGACCATCGCGCTGGCGGCCGCCACGGCGACCGCGCCGGCTTTTGCGCGCGATGCTCTGCCGCAGGCCACGCAGCAGGCGCTGGCGCTGAAAGACGGTTCCACGCTGTACGTCTTCAAGGACGGGAAGATGGCGAAGGAGGATCGCTACGGCCGCGCGGCCTACCTCAAGCAAGGCGAGGTTCTCGAACTGGCCGACGGACGCAAGGTCCCGGCAGTCGGTAACGAGGTCGCGCGGCTGGACGGGCTCCTCAACGACGGGCATCGGAACTGAATCCCGGCGAAACGGGCCACCCACAAAGCTCCATCGAGAAGCACCCATGAACAAACTTGGCAAGGCCGGCTTCGTGTCGGCGCTCGTGCTCGCCGCATCCGCAGCGATGGCCGGCCCCGGCCACGGCAGCAATCCTGTTGGCGAACCCGGCAAGGCCGCGCAGGCCACCCGCACCGTCAACGTCGACATGACCGACAACATGCGCTTCACACCCAGCGAGATCTCGGTCAAGCAGGGGGAGACGGTGCGCTTCGTCGTGAAGAACTCCGGCGCCGTGAAGCACGAACTGGTGCTCGGCACGCCCGAGGAGCTGAAGGAGCACTACGCGATGATGCTGAAGATGCCGGGCATGGAGCATGCCGACGACAACATGGTCAGCGTGGCGCCAGGCAAGACCGGCGAGGTCGTCTGGCGCTTCACCCAGGCCGGCAAGGTGGACTTCGCTTGCCTGCAGCCCGGCCACTACGACGCCGGCATGAAAGGCCTCGTCAATGTTGCGCAGGAGGCTGGCGCTTCCAAGAATGACGGCCACGGCGGCCACGGCGGCCACGGCGGCCACGGCGGCCACAAGCACTGAGTGACGTTTGTCACGACATGTCCGAGGCGCTCGGCACTTGTTGTCGCCACGTGCCTCTTGGCAGAATCCGATTCACCCCCTCAAGGAGCATTCGATATGAAGACCTTCAAGCCCCTCCTCCTCTCCCTGGCCTTTGCGGCCGCGGCGCCGTTTGCGATCAGCGCGCACGCCCAGGCGATGGATCACAGCAAGATGGGCGGCATGAACATGCCCGGCATGAAGATGGACGGCATGCCCGCTTCGATGACCGAAGGCGAAGTGCGCAAGATCGACAAGGAGGCCAAGAAGATCACCCTGAAGCACGGCGACATCAAGAACCTGGACATGCCCGGCATGACCATGGTCTTCCAGGTCAAGGATGCGGCGCTGCTGGACAAGGTCAAGGCCGGCGACAAGGTAACGTTCACCGCCGAGAAGGCCGATGGCGCGATCGTCGTCACGGCGATCGAAGCCGTGAAGTAACCCCGGGCAATGAGGCTGTCCCCGATGGATCCGTCCAAGCGCCGAACTCTGCAGACCCTGGCCGGTTTGGGCGCGCTGGCAGCACTGCCGCGCGCCTGGGCGCAGGTGAGGGCGGTCGACCTGCGCGACACGCCGGTGTCGCGCGCCTACGACCTGACCGTGGCCGAGACCCCACTTAACGTTACCGGCAAGCCCGCGCAGGGCATCACCATCAACGGCACGATGCCAGGCCCGGTGCTGCGCTTCCGGGAGGGCGACGAGGTGGTGATCCGCGTCACCAACAAGCTGCGCGAGATCACCGGCATCCACTGGCACGGCCTGCTCGTGCCCAACGACCAGGACGGTGTGCCCGGCGTCACCTACCCCGGCATCCGCCCGGGCGAGACCTTCACCTACCGCTTCAAGCTCAGGCAGTCCGGCACCTACTGGTACCACAGCCATGCCGCGCTTCAGGAGGCGGCGGGCTACTTCGCGCCGCTGATCATCGAGCCGGCCAAGCCCGACCCCTTCCAGTACGACCGCGACTACGTGGTCGTCATCTCCGACTGGATCGACACCCCGCCCGCTCAGGTGCTGGCCAACCTCAAGAAAGTGGATGGCTACTACAACTACCGGCGCGTGACAGCGCCACAGTTCTTCGCCCAGTTGCGCAGCGCACCCGATGCCAAGGCTCGCGAAGCACTGTGGGCCGAGCGCATGGAGTGGGCCAAGATGCGCATGGATCCCACCGACTACAGCGACGGCGGCGACGAATGGTCGTTCCTCCTGCAGGGTAAACGACCCGGCGAGAACTGGACCGGGCTGTTCAAGCCGGGCGAGCGCGTACGGCTGCGGTTCATCAACGCCTCGCCGATGAACCTGTACGACGTTCGCATCCCCGGCCTGCCGATGACGGTGGTCCAGGCCGACGGTCAGAACGTCAATCCGGTCGAGGTGGACGAGTTCCGCATCGGCAACGGTGAAACCTACGACGTGATCGTGCAGCCCAAGGAAGCCAAGGCGTACACCATCTTCGTGCCGACGATTGCGCGCATCGGCTATGCGCGCGGCACGCTCGCCCCCGAACTCGGCATGAGCGCGCCGGTGCCCGACCTGGGCCCCAAGCCCGTGCGCACGATGGCCGACATGGGCATGGCCGGCATGGACATGGGCAGCGGCATGGCTGACATGCCGGGCATGGACATGGGCAAGCCCGCAGCCGCCGCCGGACATGCCGGCATGGCGATGCCGGCGCCGGCCAAGCCCGCTGATTCAAAGGGCAGCATGCCCGGCATGGCGGACAGGCCGGCCGACCCGCATGCCGGCATGGCGGGCATGGGTGGTATGGTCGACATGCCCGGCATGGGCGCCGCAACTCCGAAGCCGGAACCTGACGTCGATGGCCTGAGGCGGCTGAAGTACGCACACCTGCGTGCCCTCACGCGCAATGCCGATGACCGCGCGCCCGAGAAGGAAGTGCTGGTACGGCTGACCGGCGACATGGCGCGTTACTTCTGGGGCATCAACGACAAGAAGCTGTCGCAGGCCGAGCCGCTCGAGATGGGGCTGGGCCAGCGCGTTCGGATCAAGTTCGTCAACGAGACCATGATGGAGCACCCGATGCACCTGCACGGCGTGTTCATGGAACTGGTCAACGGCAACGGCGTGTTCGCCCCGCGCAAGCACACCATCATCGTGCCGCCGGCGCAGACCGTGGAGCTCGATGCCACCTTCGAGGACGAAGGCACGTGGGCCTTCCACTGCCACCTCTTCTATCACGCCGCCACCGGGATGATGCGCCTGGTCAAGGTTGCCTGAGGACCACGTCGATGTCGAAGAAAATGCGTGCGGCGCTGCGCCGCGCAGGCGGCGCGCTGCTGCTGAGCACGATGGCGCTGGGTGCGCAGGCGATGGAGGACGAGTCGATCTACTCTTACACCCTGGTCGAAGCCGGCGCAGGCAAGGTGCGTGGGCAAGCGGGCTCCGTGCAGTCGCTGGCCATCGACGGCTGGGTTGGCGGCGACTTCAATCGGCTCTGGTACTCGCTCGATGCCGAACGCCGTGGCGGGCGGACCGAAGCGGCGGAGTTGCAACTGCTGTACGGTCGCTACATCGCGCCGTTCTGGGACGCGCAGGTCGGGCTGCGCCGCGACGAGCGTCCCGCCGGGCGCGACTACCTGACGCTGGGCGTGCGCGGACTCGCACCCTATGCCTTCGATGTCGACCTGAAACTGTTCGTGCGCGACGACGGCAAGGTCTTCGCCCGCACGCGGTTCGAGAACGAGTTCCTGCTCACCAACCGCTTCATCGTCACGCCTTCGCTTGGCGTCGAGTGGTCGGCCTCCGACATCGACGCGACGGTTCGCCGTGGCGCCTACCAGGCCGATCTGGGCGTGCAGGCGCGTTACGAGTTCAACCGGCGCATCGCGCCGTACCTGGGCCTGTCGCGCACCTTCTATCCACGGGCACAGTCTGGCGGGGAAGTCGCCGCGACGCAGTGGCGCGCCGGAATGCGGGTTCTGTTCTGACTGTCGATGTCGTCACTGGGCGAGTCTGTCGCGAACCAAACCGTCGGAGTTCACGCCTGCAGGGTTCCGACGCCGGATGACCACGCCGTCATCTGGCGGTCACCTACGTGACTGGATCGCGTCGGCAAGCTGCGCGAGGGGTCCATTGCGCTGGGCTTGGGGCGCCGCCGGCTGCGACTGATCGTGATTGAGGCCACCGACATACTTAACGCATCAGTCATCGGCGGGGACACCTATGATTGCGTCGTGATCGGCGGAGGCCCCGCTGGGCTCACTGCAGCAATCCATCTGCGACGGATGGGGCGCGGAGTGCGCTTGGTGGACTCTGGAGCGAGCCGAGCGCAGCGCATTGCGCGTGCCTTCAACGTCGCCGGTTACCCAGAGGGGGTAGTCGGCGGGCATCTGCTTGAGAGGATGCGACAACATCTGCGCGCGGCAGACGGTCACGTCACTTACGATTCCGTCGAAGAAGTACGACGTTGCCCGGACCACAAGTTCTTAGTCCGCCTGAAACATGGAACGATGCTGGCGCGCAGCGTTATCTTGTGCACCGGGGCCGCGGATCCTGCGATCGACTTGTCCGGAATCGACGCTGTGGCGTCGGCAGGCCTGCTTCGGACCCAGTCTTGGCTGGGAGTCGAAGAACTCGCCGGGAAGCGCGTCGGCGTGCTGGCTTCGCCCTCCGGAGTGAGTTGCTCCGCCAGTCTGCGCGCGGTGTGCCCGAAGTCAAGGATCATCGCGTTGGACAGCACTGATTCAGAGTCGAATCGCCATCCACCGCCAGCCTGTCTGGATCGTCTAACCGGCGTTGCACGCCGCGTTGCTATGACTCGACACAAGGCCGTCTCCGTAACCTACGACGATGGTCGCGCCTACGAGTTCGACTTGCTGCTCTCAGCTGCCGACGAGCTTCCTCGCACGTCTTTGGCGAAAGGACTTGCTATCCGGCTTGGCGCAAATGGCGCTATCGCGATCGGCCCGACCGGACTGACCAGCGCCGACAACGTGTACGCTGCGGGCGAGGTCGCGGGGGTCCCCTGCCAGATCGACATCGCGATAGGTCAGGCGGCAGTTGCCGCTGCAGCGGTGCATGACACCTTGTAGGTGTGCTGCGTTTGCCTTGAGGAACCATCTGTTCTTCGCTCGAAGCGACCGCAACCGTGGGTGCTTCGGCACCGAGTCTCGAATGCGTGATGACGAGGCAGTCATCGCGGCGTCGGTCTGCGGTTGGTCGTGACTTCCTAGAGTGTTCGTCGTGCGCGCTGTTGCGCATGTCACCGAACGCTGGAAGGAGCATTCATGAACACACATGTGAATCGAGCGGCACGCGCTCTGATGAGCCCGATTCTTGCCGCGACGATCGCTGGCTTCGGGTTCTTCCCTGTACAGAGCAGTGCCAAGGACTCGCCTCTGGCGACGTACCGCTGCGTGGTGTCGGGGCAGGCAAGTCAGTGCCATCCGGCCGAATCAGTGTCCGATGTCCGGATCGAAAGGCAACTCGTGCTCGGCCCCTATGCGCGCTACCTCGTATACCGTGGCGAGAGCACGCGTGCCGCAGCCGTGAGAGCCCAGGAACTTGGCGAGCAAGCCGTTGAGCGAGTCGTGAGGATCACGAGGAGAGAACTCGGTGCCTTCGAGCGATACCATCGTGCCATCGGCCATAGCGCCGAGTCGGACTACATCCAGGAGACGGTTTCTGAGGTGACCGTCGACGCCGCGTCCCTTGGCTCTGACTGACCGTGGTTTCACCCAGCGCTGATGATGTCGGAGTCGGCGAACGCACGGCCGCGGATGCACGGGACGGCCCGGTCTGAGTCTTGACGATCCTCAAACCAGCGTCCCGCCGCAGCATGCATACTTTGTAGACTTTCTGGATCCGCCCCTTCATGTTCCGCCGCCCTCAACAACTCCGCCGCTGGGCCCTTCGGGTCGTGCTGGTGTGGCTGTTCGGTATCGGCCTGGGCGTGGCCAATGCTTGCTTGGCCGCTCAGCAGTTTGCCGGCGGCGATGAGGCTTTCCAGGCGGTGGCCAACGTGCAGGCCGCCGACGACGCGGCAGCGCCTGCGGACTGTGAGCATCACTCGGTCGCTGTGCTGGATCAGTCCTGGCATGATCAGCAGGACTCGAAGCCGAAGCCGAAGCCGAAGCCGAAGTCGAACTGCGAGAGTTTCTGCGAGCGAGCTGGCGTAACAATCCCGCCGCAGAAGTCCGTTCTCGACAATTACCAGTTCCATGTCCTGCCCCTTCCAATGGTGGCGGCCTTGGTCGTGCCGGCGTCGGTTGACGTGTCGGCACATGTGGGGGGGGTAGCGCGCCGGGATGGCGCAAGGCCCCTGCCGATTCCAATCGCCTTCTTGCGCCTGGCGCTATAGGGGTCACGCGCAAGCAGCCGGCCTGCCTGGCCGCGCTGCCCGCGTGCATCTCGCGTTCTTTCGCAGACCGTCTTCAACGGCGGTGCCTCGAAAGACTGACCGTATCGCCGCCGTGATCGGAACCCCGGATCGCCCATGTATCCGGCTCCTCCGAGCGGCGCCCAAGGAGAAGACGAAATGACGACCGTACAGGGTCAGGCCAATCGCGCTTGGCCAGGCGTGCCGCGCTGGGCGGGCTTGCTGGTGGTAGGGCTGGTCCTCGGTGCTGCCGGGCCCGTTGCCGCAGTCGCCCAGGAGGCGCCGTTGGGGCGCGACCTCCCGGGGTTGCTGGCCTACGCCCGTGCCCAGAGCCCGGAGATCCGGGCCATGCGCGAGGAGGCCGAAGCCGCCGCGCAACGTGTGGGGCCGGCGGGGGCGCTCCCCGACCCGGTGCTGCGCGTGGAGCTCATGAACATCAACAACTACGGCAGCGACGCTTCGCCCAGCCTGCTGCCGTGGAAGGTCGGTGAAACCAAGTACACCTTGATGCAGGCATTTCCCCTGTGGGGCAAGCGCGAGCTCAAGCGGGACGCCGCCGCCGCGGATGTGCGGCAGGCCGAGGCCCGCTCGAATGCGACCTGGGCCGAGCTGGCAGCTCGGATCAAGGCAGCCTACGCGGAGTACTACCGCGCTGCTGGCAATGAGCGGCTGACCACGGAAGTGCTTGGACTGATGACCCGGCTCGAGCAGGTCGCGCAGGCGCGCTACGCGGGTGGACTGACCGCCCAAGCGGACGCGATCCGCGCGCAGCTGGAACAGACGGCGATGCGCTCGGAGCTGATCATGCTCGACAGCGAGAAGCGCCAGATTCGCGCGCGGCTGAATGCGCTGCTGGCGCGCGAAAGCGGCGCACCGCTGGCCGACCCCCTGGAGCTGCGTGCGATACCGACGCTGAACACCGCCGATGCGTCGTCGCTGGCGGAGCGGGCGCGGTCGGGCAATCCGCAGATCCAGGCCGAGCTGGCGCGCGTGGCTCTCGCACAGAAGAGTCGCGACCTCACACGGCGCAATCGTTACCCCGACCTCACCGTCGGCCTGTCCCCATCGCAGATGGGCTCGCGCATCACCACCTGGGGCGTGATGCTGGAGATGAACATCCCGCTGCAGCAGGAAGCTCGCCGCGGCCAAGAACGTGAAGCCGAGGCCATGGTCGCCGCGTCGCGGTCGAGAGCCGAGGCGCTGCAGCAGCAACTGGTGGGTGACCTGGCCGTCAATCTGGCCGGGCTCGAGGCCGCGCGGCGCAACGAGACGCTGCTGAAAACCCAGCTGTTGCCGCAGTCGGAGCTCGGCCTTCATTCGGCACTGGCCGCCTACGAGAACGGCAAGGCGGAGTTCGCGATGTTGCTCGAGGCGCAGCGCCAGATTCGCAAGGCCCGCCTGGAAATCCTGAAGACACAGGTCGAGGCGCAGATGCGCTTGGCCGAGATCGAACGCATTGTGGGAGAAGACCTGTGAAGACCGCCACGACAGTACTCATCATCGCCGCGATCGGTGCCGTCGGCGCCGGCAGTTACTGGCTGGGCACGCAGACGCGCAGCGCCGCACTTTCGTCCGCCGAGGCCAGCCAGGGGTCGCCCTCCGCTGCGGTGCCGAAGCAGCGCAAGCTGCTGTACTACCGCAATCCCATGGGGCTGGCCGACACCTCACCGGTGCCGAAGAAGGATCCGATGGGCATGGACTACATCCCGGTCTACGAAGGCGAAGACGAGGCCTCGCCTGGCGCTGGCGCCGGAGGGGCAGGCCAGGTGCGCATCAGCACCGAGAAGATTCAGAAATTGGGCGTGCGCACCGAGCCGGCGGGCATGCGCCTTCTCGGCAAGACGATCCGGGCGGCAGGCCGCATCGAGCCGGACGAGCGCCGGACCTTTGCAGTGACCGCGAAATTCGAAGGCTACGTCGAACGGCTGCACGTCAGTGCGACCGGCCAGCCGGTGGCCAAGGGTCAGCCTTTGTTCGAGGCCTACAGCCCTGAACTGGTTTCGGCGCAGCGCGAGTACACGATCGCCATGCAAGGGCTCGAGGCGATGAAGGAGGCCGGCACGGAGGCGCAGGCCGGCATGCGTCAGCTGGCCGACTCGAGCCTCGCGCGACTGCG
Source organism: Ideonella alba (assembly GCF_018069845.1). NCBI lineage: Bacteria > Pseudomonadati > Pseudomonadota > Betaproteobacteria > Burkholderiales > Sphaerotilaceae > Ideonella > Ideonella alba. The sequence continues at coordinate 22,968 of NZ_JAGQDD010000017.1, read as the reverse complement.
CAACTGGGACCTGTCGGCACCGCAGGTGGCGGCCCTGATGAGGTCAGGCCAGCCGCAGCGGACGATCTCGTTCCCGTCGCCGGTGACGGGCATAGTTTCCGAGAAGAAGGCGCTGCAGGGCATGCGCTTCATGCCGGGCGAGTTGCTGTACCAGATCACCGATCTGTCGGCGGTCTGGGTGATCGCCGACGTGCCCGAACAGGACATCGCGCTGGTCAAGACCGGTGCGAAGGCTCGCGTGACGACCACGGCGTATCCGACCGAAGGCTTCGAAGGACGCGTCACGTACGTCTACCCCACCTTGAAGGCCGAAACACGCAGCATCCCGGTGCGTGTCGAACTAGGCAACCCCGGCCAGCGTCTCAAGCCGGCGATGTTTGCCCAGGTGGAACTCGGTGTCGGTGGCAAGTCGCCGGTGCTGGCGGTGCCGGACTCCGCCGTGATCGATTCCGGCACGCGGCGGATCGTTCTGGTCCAGGTGGGGGAGGGGCGCTTCGAGCCACGCGAGGTCGAACTCGGCGCGCGAGCAGACAACTACGTCGAGGTGTTGAAGGGCGTGCGTGACGGCGAACCGGTCGTCGTGGCCGCGAACTTCCTGATCGATGCAGAGAGCAACCTCAAGGCCGCAGTGGGAGGCCTCGGCGGGCACGCAGGACACGGCAGCCCGGCGACCGGCGGCTCCGCGCCGGCAGCACCGGCGCAGCCGGACAAGCCAGTGCCGGCGGCAGCGATCGGCCACAAGGCCGAAGGCACGATCGACAGCGTTGACACCAAGAAAGGCACGCTGAGCCTCAACCACGGACCGGTCGTCACGCTGAAGTGGCCGGCGATGACGATGGAGTTCAAGGCCGCCAACGCGTCGCTGCTCAGCGGACTCAAGCCCGGCCAGGCCGTGCGCTTCGAATTCGTCGAACGCCAACCGGGTGACTTCGTCGTGACGTCGATCGCCTCGACCGGAACCGTGCCCAACGTGGCGCCGCAGGCCAAGCCGGCCACACCGGCGGCCAGCGCGGGCCAGTCCACCCACTCCGGCCACTGAGCAGAGGGCGCCATGCTGTCCAAGATCATCCAGTGGTCCGGAAGGAATCCCTTCCTGGTCCTGCTCGCAACAGTGTTCATCGTCATCGGTGGCGTTCTGGCCTTGCTGAAGACGCCGCTGGACGCCTTGCCCGACCTGTCCGACGTGCAGGTCATCGTCTACACCGAGTACCCCGGCCAGGCGCCGCAGGTGGTCGAGGACCAGGTGACCTACCCGCTGACCACCGCCATGCTGGCGGTGCCGAAGTCGAAGGTGGTGCGCGGCTTCTCGTTCTTCGGGGCCTCGTTCGTCTACGTCATCTTCGAGGACGGGACCGACATCTACTGGGCGCGCAGCCGCGTGCTGGAGTACCTGAACTTCGCGTCCGGACGGCTGCCCAAGGGGGTGTCGCCTTCGCTCGGACCCGATGCCACCGGTGTCGGCTGGGTGTACCAGTACGCGCTGCTGGCCAAGGACCGCACGCTCGCCGAGCTGCGGACCATCCAGGACTGGTATGTGCGCTACCAGCTCACCAAGGCGCCCGGCGTCGCCGAGGTGGCGTCGCTCGGCGGCTTCGTGCAGACCTACCAGGTCACGGTCGATCCGCTCAAGCTGCGCAGCTACGGCATACCGCTGATGAAGGTGTCGCAGGTCATCCGCGACTCCAACCGCGACGTCGGCGGCCGCGTGGTCGAGATGGCCGAGACCGAGTTCATGGTGCGCGGCAAGGGCTACCTGCGCGGCCGGAACGACATCGAGACGCTGGTGCTGAAGAGCGAGGGCGGCACGCCGGTGCTGATCCGCGACGTGGCTCGCGTCGAGATGGCGCCCGACGAGCGGCGTGGCCTGTCGGAGCTGAACGGCGAAGGCGAGGTCGTCTCCGGCATCGCGATGTCGCGCTTCGGGCAGAACGCGCTGGAGGTGATCCACAACCTGAAGACGAAGGTGTCCGAGATCTCCGCGGGGCTGCCGGAAGGCGTGTCGATCCAGGCCGTCTACGACCGCTCGGACCTGATCCACCGGGCGATCGACACCCTCAAGCGCACGCTGATCGAGGAGAGCCTGATCGTCGCCGTGGTCTGCGTCGTGTTCCTGATGCACGTGCGCTCGGCGCTGGTAGCCATCCTGATGCTGCCGGTGGGCGTGCTGATCTCGTTCATCGCCATGAAGCTGCTGGGCATGAACTCCAACTTGATGAGCCTGGGCGGCATCGCCATCGCCATCGGCGCGATGGTCGACGCGGCGATCGTGATGATCGAGAACGCGCACAAGCACCTCGAGCGGCTGCCCGCTGTCCACACCGTCAAGCAGCGCGCCGACGCGATGCTCGACGCCTGCAAGGAGGTCGGGCCGGCGCTGTTCTTCTCGCTGCTGATCATCACCGTGTCTTTCCTGCCGGTCTTCACGCTCGAGTCGCAGGAAGGGCGGCTGTTCGCGCCGCTGGCCTACACCAAGACCTTCTCGATGGCCGGCGCGGCGCTGCTGTCGGTGACGCTGGTGCCCGTGCTGATGATGCTGTTCATCCGCGGCAAGATCATGCCGGAGGCGAAGAATCCGCTGAACCGCTTCATGATCTGGGTCTACCGCCCGATCATCGCCGGCGTCATGCGCTGGAAGAAGCTGACCATCGCGCTGGCCGTCATCGCCATGGCGTTGACCTACTTCCCCGCCTCCAAGCTCGGCAGCGAGTTCATGCCGACGCTCAACGAGGGAACGCTGCTGTACATGCCGGCCTCGCTGCCGGGCATGTCGATCACCAAGGCGGCCGAGGTGTTGCAGACCCAGGACAAGATCATCAAGAGCTTCCCGGAGGTGGCGTCTGTTTACGGCAAGGCTGGACGTGCGAACACCGCGACGGACCCCGCGCCCATCGAGATGTTCGAGACGGTGATCAATCTGAAGCCGCAGGAAGAGTGGCGGCCGGGCATGACCACCGACAAGCTGATCGCCGAGATGGACAAGGCGCTGCAGTTCCCGGGCGTGTCGAATGCATGGACGATGCCGATCAAGGCGCGTATCGACATGCTCTCCACCGGCATTCGCACACCGATCGGCATCAAGGTGTTCGGCAAGGATCTCGGCGAGATGGAGAAGCTGGCCAAGGAGATCGAAGCGGTGGTCAAGGCCGTGCCCGGCACGACATCGGCCTTCGCAGAACGGCTGACGGGCGGCAGCTACCTGAACATCGAGCCCAACCGCGAGGCTCTGGCCCGCTACGGCCTGTCGGTCGGTGAACTGCAGGACATCATCGGGACTGCGCTCGGTGGCGAGATGGTCACGACGACGGTCGAAGGGCGCGAGCGCTTCGGCGTGACGGTGCGATACCCGCGCGAGCTGCGCACCCACCCGGAGCAGATCGAGCGCGAGGTGCTGGTGCCCACGATGGGCGGCGCGATGGTGCCGCTGGGGCAGGTCGCCAGAGTGAGCGTGGCACGTGGCACCCCGGGGATCCGCACCGAGAACGCGTTGCTGTCGGCGTACATCTTTGTCGACATCCGCGACCGCGACATCGGTTCGTACGTCGCTGACGCCCGCAAGGCGGTGGCCGATCAGGTGAAGTTCCCGCCGGGCTACTACATCACCTGGAGCGGCCAGTTCGAGTACATGGAGCGTGCCGTCGAGAAGATGAAGATCGTCATACCGGTAACCTTGCTGACCATCTTCCTGCTGCTCTACCTGAACTTCAAGCGGCTGACGGAGACGTTGATCGTGATGCTGTCGGTGCCCTTCGCCTTGGTCGGTGGCGTGTGGCTGATGTGGTGGCTGGGCTACAACCTGTCGGTGGCTGTTGCCGTCGGCTTCATCGCACTGGCCGGGGTCGCGGCGGAAACCGGCGTGGTGATGTTGATCTATCTCGACCATGCCTGGGCCGAAGTGCGGGAGCGCTGCCGCGGCGAAGGGCGGCTGCCAGGCCCGGCAGACCTGTACAGCGCGGTGATGGAGGGGGCGGTCGAGCGCGTGCGTCCGAAGATGATGACGGTGGTGGCCATCATGGCCGGCCTGCTGCCGATCATGTGGGGTACCGGCACCGGTTCGGAGGTCATGAGCCGCATCGCCGCGCCGATGGTCGGCGGCATGATCTCGTCGACCGTACTGACACTCGGCGTGATCCCGGCGCTCTACGCGCTGGTCAAGCAATGGCAGCTCAGGAGGGAATCGCGTTCTGCCCCGTTCCCTTCTGCACAGGAAGCCTTAGGGCCGTCATCGGCTGTGTGAGGATGGTGCCATGAGACGGAGAGTACTTCTGGAGAGGTTCGTGGCGATCGGCGTGTCGCTGCCAGGCCTGGCGCTGACAGCGACCCCGAAGGCCGAGGTACAGGTGTTCAAGAGCCGCAGCTGCAGTTGTTGCGCGGTTTGGGCTGGGCACCTTCGCGAGGCCGGATTCACGGTTGCCGTGCTGGATGTGCGCAACGCGTCGGTCGAACGTCGGCGCCTGGGCATGCCCGACCGTTTTGGCAGCTGCCATACGGCCCTCGCCGACGGCTACGTGATCGAAGGACATGTGCCAGCGGCAGAGATCGAGCGACTGCTGGCAACCCGGCCGAAGGCCTTGGGCCTGTCGGTGCCTGGCATGCCCGTGTCAGCGCCCGGCATGGCGGTTCCGGGCCGCTCCCAGCCCTATCAGGTACTCCTGATCGATCTTGCCGGGCAGGCTTCGACGTTTGCCAGCTATCCTGGCTGACTGCTTCCGGGCTCCTGGGTGGCGCGTGAGCGCACGTCCGTTCAGGCCAGACGTGAACTCGCGCCCTCGGGCGCTCTGAAGGCGACGTCGATCGTCGCGTGCGCTATCCGCGGTGGTCCAGGTCCAGCAGTTGGCTCAGCCTGGCGACCTCATTGCTGGTCATGGTGAGCTTGCGTCCGTCTTTCGTTTCGATCACCGTCCCGACTTTCACGCTGGTCGCTCGTCCATAGCGGTCCTCCTTCGCCATGAGGCCGTCGTCGAACAGGTAGAGCGCCCCACCATCGGCAAGAGCGATCACCTGCTTGGCGGCCTCCTTGGCGGCATGCCCTGCGTGGGCAGGCGAAGTGGTGACTGCTGCGAAGAGCGCAACAGCGGCAAGTTGCGTGAGTCTCAGTTTCATGGCTACCTCCATGGGTGGGGAAGTGGATCGGTCCCAGACGCGCCGAGAAATCTAGTCCCACGATGCCGACAGTTCACTGTCGCTGGGATGACGGCCCGGTCATCTGCACACCCAGGCGTCTTCGGTCGACAGCGAGCCGAACGCCTGCCAGGGGACGGACCACGCGCCTTCGGTCGCCCGCTGCCAAAGAGAGCCATAAGCAAGGACGGATAGACTGACTCGCTCTCACGGAGACTCGCGATGAACAAGTTCAAGGCGAACAGCGATGGCCCGATTGATGCCGGCCGACGTAGTCTGCTGTGTGGCATGGCCGGCATCCCACTGTTTCAGATGTCCGGATGTGGCGGGGGTGCCTCGGGTCACGAGTCGGTGGTCACGCCTCTGATCAGTCCCGCGTCCCAGGGGGCCGACCTGCCAATCATCCCCATGGTCGACGGGTCTGTAGATGCGGCTGGCACGAGGAACTTCTCACTTGTCGCTCAGGCGGGAACGACTACCTTTCGCTCCGGCGTTGCGGCCGCCACGTTAGGCTACAACGGCCAACTGTTGGGCCCGGCATTGAGATTGCGTAAGGGCGAGAACGTCGCAATGCACGTGCAAAACAATCTTGGCGAGGACACCACGGTCCACTGGCATGGTCTGCTGGTACCTGCGGAGGCGGATGGAGGCCCGCATCAGGTCATCGCGGCAGGCGCACGGTGGACCGCCAGTTTCACGGTTGCCAACGCTGCGTCGACCTGCTGGTTTCACCCTCACGCCCACGGTTCGACCGGTCGCCAGGTTGTCATGGGTCTCGCGGGCCTGCTGATCGTCGATGACGCGCAGATGGCGCGCTCGACACTGCCGGACACATGGGGAGTGGACGACCTGGCACTGGTGCTCCAGGACAAGCGATTCACTGCAGCGGGTCAGATCGACTACACGCTGTCAGCCAGCGACCGAACCAACGGCTACACCGGCGACGTTCTCCTGGTGAACGGAGCGTTGGCTCCGGTGTGGCGGGCGCCGAGTCAGTGGGTGCGGTTCAGGCTCCTCAATGGCTGCAACGCACGTGCGCTGGTGCTGCGGCTTGGCAATTCACTGCCCTTGCTGCAGGTCGCCAACGAGGCGGGACTGCTGGCTGTTCCCGTTGCGCGCCCGTCGCTTGCGTTGGGGCCTGGAGAGCGCGCTGAAGTGTTGGTCGACTTCAGTGCAATGCCGGCGGGGCAGGAGGTGCCCCTGTACGCCAGCACCGCGCAGGGAGGGATGGGAATGGGCAACGCCGCGGGCGCGACGGAGGTCGAGGCCATGAGGATTCGCGTGTCTCTGCCAAAGCAGAGCAATTCCATCTCGTCGCCACCGAACACGTTGCCTGCAGCGGCAGCGGTCGTCGCGGGACCGGGTGCGATCAACCGCACCTTCAGATTGGACGGCGGGATGATGGGCGGGGCCTTCACGATCAACGGCCGAAGCTTCGACATCGGTCGAATCGACTTCAGCGTACCGGCGAATTCGGTGGAAGTCTGGACGTTTACCAATGCGACCAATATGGCGCATCCGATGCACGTGCACGGCGTGAAGATGTCAATGCTGACGCGTGCCGCCTTGGCGCCGCCCATCTACGAGCAAGGTCTTCGAGATACCTTCGTCGTCGAGGCTATGCAGACGGTGCGGGTCGCGGTGCAAACGGCCGAGGTCGCCTCGGCGACGCCCCTCATGTTTCATTGCCACATCCTCGAGCACGAGGACGCCGGCATGATGGGCCAGTTCACCACGCTGTAGTAGAAGTCTCACCGCGCGGATGACAAGTCTGCGCCGACGGAAAAGAATACGTCGCTGTGCAGGGCAGTTGTGTGGCCGATGCTGGCTAAGCGGCGCAGCGCCGGCCCTGTAGGGCCGCTCGGCCAGGTGCCGAGCCGTCGCGGGGCTTGCTTGGCACAAACTCAGACTTTCATGCTGCCACTCTCGTTGGTTGAGCGCGTTCCGTTGACCGGTTGGCCTGCTGCACCCGTGAGTGGACCGGGGCACGGAGAGGCAAGTCTTGTCAGTTCCAGTTCGTCACCGCCAGTTCTCGCAGACCTTGGGAATGGACGCCCGGGTTCTCGTCTCGCACGGAATTGGTGGTTTGCAGGTGAAGGCGCTTGCCGTAGTTGACATAAACATTAAAGTCGCTCATTCAGCCTGCTTGCGATCAGCCTGCTTGCGACCGTTGCGCCTAGGTGACGCAAAGTGGCGGTTGCGTCCTCGGCTCTCTCTGGCCAAAGACGTCAACGCCACCGCTGTCGTGGGCCGCGCCGCCTCTCTGGCGGAGGCGTCGAATCGTAGGGCCACGAGTTCCGTGGCCGTCTTGGACGACTGGCGATCCGAGCCGACATTCTTACTGAATCGCGCCCCCGCCGGACACGGCCGTTGCGCCGGGTCAGTCAAATGCGCATGATGCTTCCATCTTGAGTGCGATGGAACCGTCGCCAAGACTTGACCACCACCGTGAACGACATGGACCCCCGCGACGCCAGCCAAGCCGAACTGATGCGAACCGGCCATCAGACCGCAGCTCACAGCCGATGGCTCGCAGCCGAGATCCAGGACGCGCTGGACGATGCGCGTCCGGGTCTCTCGTTCGACGAGGTCATGGTCGCCCTGGACGCCGAGATCGGCGCGGCCGAGCGCGAGCGCGCCGCCGATCGCTCTCGCGCGGGACGTCATGTCCCTTCCAGCGCTCCGCGACAGCGATGAATGACGGGAAGTTGTTCGCTTGGTGAGGTTTCCTGCGGGAGGTTTGCGCGCCATGATTCGTGGAGGAAACAAGCATCCGACTTCGGCACGAGGCGGCTTGGCGGATGCTGAGGTTCGCGGTGCATCGGCGCGAGCTCAGTGGATCAGGGAAGGGCTGGTAGTCCTCGGTCCGCACCTGGCGCAAGCGTGGGGGATTCCCCAGGAGGCATTGGCGACGACCTCGGCAAGCGGCGAGGTGGTCAGCATCCACATCGAGAACTGCCAGTACTACCCCGCGGCATTGCTGAGCATCGATCGCTTGACCGCAGGCGCAATCTGCCGCGCTCTCCGGAACCTCCACGACACCGAGAGGGTGATGTTCTGGCTGCGCGATCACGGGGCCCTTGGAGGCAGGAACGTGGCTTTGGCATTGAAGGCTGGAACACCGACGGCCAGGGTGAACGCACTGGCGGAAGCTTGGGCACGCGAGCGGACGTACGCCAGGAGCTTAGATGACGAGGATGTGGTCGAAAGTCGCGAACGCCGTTCGTGACCGCGACTGTGCTTTGCGGCTTGGCGCCGAATGGTCGCCAGAGTTGGACGCCTGGCCCGCCTCCTCCGACGACACCAGTGCACGGGCATCGCCAGCCTCGGCGGCCTCAGCGAACCTAGGCTCAGTCCATGAGAGGAAGCGGCGCCGGCCCCTTCCCTGGCGGGATGGGAGCACGGCGCCGTGATTGGGCAGTGAACTGCTTCAGCCGGCCACCAGCGTCATGGGTTGCCCATTGGCGGTGTGGCGCACGATGCGGTTTCCCGCGCGCCGCAGGCCGTCGGCTTCGACTTCGTCGAGCAACTGCGTCGGCAGCTGAAGGCCGAGATCGGCGACCTTGACGCGCAAGGTCGCGATGTCGGTCCAGTCCAGCAGGGGCTCCTGCAGGCTGGTGTAGAGCATGTCGTTGCGCTCGTCGATGACCTGGAGAAAGTAGTCCCCCAGGCGTCGATCGAAGCCGGCCACGATCTCGACGGGGCGTCCGTCGAGCGTCGCCGTCGCGAGGTGCTGGCTCATGGTCCGGGCTCCGCGCTGTCGAACACGGGCAGCCCGTCGATGACCGCCGCCTCGCGATCGAACATCAGCCAGGCCACGCCGGCGGATTCGGCCACCTCGAACAGCATGGCCAGATCGGGTTCCGACGGCACCCGGTACTTCGGTGCCCCGACATAGACGAACCCGCCGCAGTCGGTCGGGTAGGCGTTCACGGACAGATCGTCATCGGCGAGCTTGTTGCGTGTCGCCGTACTCAGATGCTTCAGGGACAGGCTGGCCAGCATCTCGGCCTGCTGTCGCAGGCCGGTGGCGGGCAGGGTATGCATCGGGGATTCCTCCTCGGGATGAACTGGGAGATGTGGGGGATTCGGTCGCCCGCGTCACGGTCGAGGGCGCACGGGGCGTGCGCTTCGATCCTCCGGCGCGGGCGAACGTCATGCCGCAGTCGCGGCAGCGGAACCAGTGCAGGCGACCGAGCGCGCCCAGGGGCACGCCGTGGCCGGCACAGCAGGGGCAGGTCGGGGGTCTTCTCTCCGACATGGGCATCCTTGGTTGGGGTGGGATCGGCGGGAGGGGCACCGCCGCGGCGGCGCCCTTCTCGCAACGGGGTCGTGCAGGGCGTGACTGCCGCACATGGCGTCAGAGCAGTCCGCGCTCCGCGAAGCTGACGCACTGGTCGCCGGCGACGACGAAGTGGTCGATCAGGCGGATGTCCACCAGCGCCAGCGCCGACTTCAGGGTCTGCGTCAGGAACTCGTCCGCGCGGCTCGGCTCGGCCTGGCCGCTCGGGTGGTTGTGGGCCACCGCGATCGCGGCGGCGTTGCGGGCCAGGGCGCTCTTGACCAGTTCCCGCGGGTATACCGACGTCTGGGTGAGCGTGCCGCGGAACACCTCCTCGTGGGCGATCAGCCGGTGGTTGGCATCCAGGTAGAGCGCGAGGAAGACCTCGTGCTGCAGGCCTGCGCAGCGCAGTCGCAGCCAGTCCCGAAGGACCTGGGGCGACGACATCACCGGCCCCTGCGCCATCCGGTCACGCAGCTCGCGCATCAGCAGCTCCCGGGCGACACCGAGTCGGCGCGTCAGGAGCTGCTGCGTGGCCGGGTCCTCGTGGGGCGTCTCCCGGTCGCTGACGCGCAGCGCAGCCGGCGTCGGGCCTGGCAATGGGTGGGCCTGCAGGCCCAGCATCTCTGCTACCAGGGCCTCCCGAGACGCATGGGCGGCATCGGGCAGGTCCGGCAGATCTTGAAGACCCTGGAAAGGGTGGAAGTTCATGGCGTTCTCCTCTCGTGGCGAAAAGGAAGACGGGAACGCCGTTCCCGGTGGGGACTGGTGTCCCCGCAAGGGAAGGATGTGCAGACACACGACGGAACGTGGCCGGCACGGTGGCTCAGATGATCATCCGAGGCAGGTAACGACTGCGACGCCGCTGCCGCCGGTTCGGTCGGCATCGGAAACACTCCTGTCGGGAGTGGGTGTGAGCCCGTCAAGTCTGCGCCATCGGCACCGGGGATTCAACCGAGGTGGTGCCACCAACCGCGCCTTAGCCGCGCTTGCCCGCGCAAAGGGCGCCAGGGTCCGTGCCTTGGTCGGGCATCGGTGCGCGGGGAGGTGACACGGTTCGCATGACCGCACTGCGCGTGGCCGCGCCGTTGTGGCTGGGCCACGGCCTACCCGGATGTCTTGGCGGGCAGACCGCAAAAGTGACACCGCAAAGGCACTCGGCTGTCACTGCAGAAATTTCTTCGCTGCGGGCAGCAGCGGATGTGCACAGACCTGCGCAGGCACGCGAAGATGCGTGGCTTCCCGACAAGGCCGAACCGACATGCTGCGATCCGGAAACCAGCTTCGACTGACCCGACCCGAACGGGCGCGGCTGGCCCGCATCACCGCCATCGAGCCGGGGTCCATCCGAAGCGTCGCGGACCTGCAGGCCTACATCCGCCGATGCAAGGCCCACTACTGGGGCCACTCCGATGACACCCGCTTCCTGCACTGGCTGATCGAGCGTGAGGTGCAGTCCCTGACCGGACGCTGAGCGCCCGTCGCCCTATTCGCAGTTGCGGAAACAGGAACGCCCCCGGTGCTGGACCGGGGGCGTGCTGGGTGACGGCCTAGCGTGGATCTGGATCGTGCCGTCTGAAGGCCTCGAACGTTCGACCGAGTGGTTCAGCGGAACACGCGCGGCTCGACGCTCGCCCCGCGCATGAACGCGAGGTACGCACCGGCCTTGCCGATGTCGGCGAAGGTCGCCACGGGCTGCTCGTGCAGCACCACGGCCCAAGGACGGTCATCGTCATCACTGGCGCGGATGCGCAGTTCCGGTGGCTGCCAGCGCGGGTGGCGGTAAAGGGACAGGCCGGTGTCCCAGTCCATCAGTGCCAGCACGTGCGCACAGAGGATGGCCGTGCCGGCTGCCTCGCCCGGCTCGACGAGCAGCGGCACCTTCAGCAGGCCGGTCGAGCGGCCGACCGTGCCGACCACGTCGAACTCGTCGAGCCAGCTCGCGCCGGTGCCGGTGTCGCCCAGCACCAGCCGCACCTTGCGGCCGTCCCGGCGGCAGGTCTCCAGCACCCTCGCCAGGCGAGGGTCCGTGCCGGGATCGAAGTAGGTGCGGTGGCCCTGGGCGGACTCGCCCCAGGCACGCACCGCAGCGAGGTACTTCTCGTAGCCGGTGAGGCTGGCCGCGTCGTCGGCGGTGGGCATCAGGTCGGGACGATCGAGGCGCTGCGCGATCTGCCGGGCATGGTCGCGGGCGTTGTCGAAGCCGAAGCAGGTCAGGCCACCTTCGGTGGCGATCACATACAGGCGTTGCTCGGGATTCAGGGTGATGTCTCGCATGGGGAACTCTCGAAGTTGGGAGGGCGGACACCGGCCCTGGCGGGCGGGCCCGCGGGCGGTTGGATGGGGTGCCGGTCGCGCCAGGCCGTTGGACGTCAGTCCATGGCCGAGGCACGTCAGCGATCGAACCCGGTGCAGCCGATGGGGCTGCGCCGGGGCTCGGTCTTCGGATCAGCGCCGGCTGATCTGGACGGCGGGTGCGGGGCCGTCGACGGGAGGTTCCGGGGCACGCTCGGAGCCGCCTTCGGAGCCACTGACCGGCGACGCCGGGGACATGCCGGCCTGGTGCTGGAAGCGGGCGTGCGCGTCGGCGAACTCGGCATCGCCCAGCAGCTGACGAACCTGTGCGGTGGCCGGTTCGGTCCTGCCGTCGGCGTCACTGGCCGCGGCTGGGCGCGCGCCCCGCTTCGATGTTGCCGGCGAGGCCGGCGGTGCGGCGGCAATGGCCTCGTCCAGGACGTCCGCAGTGCGGTGGTATGCCTTCTGCGTGACGCCGCCGACCAAGGCTGCGGGTCGCTGCAGCGTCCACTGGACCAGCAGGCGCAGCCACTGCCCGATGCGCTTGTCGCGGGCCTGGCGCGCCTTGTGGACGCGCAGCGACTGCTTGCAGGACAGGTACAGCGCCAGGTGGCGACGCTTCATCTCGGCGTCGCCGTCGAGCTGCGCCATCACCTCGGCGGCGAGGGCGACGTCACGGCCGACGCGTCTGTAGAAGCCGACCCAGGCGCGCTGCTCCTCGATGTCGATGGTGCTGCGGCGCGGTGACGGGCTCTGGAAGGATCTGTCTGGGAAAGCATGACTCATGGGGTTCTCCAAGAAGGCGAGGGAACCCCGACCCCGACGGGAGACGGTGACTCCCGGAGGGTGGATGGCGAGGGCGGTTGAAAGCCGAGGGGAAACGGGGTGTCGGGTGATGGCGTCCCGATGCCATCGCTGGCGGTCGGTTCACCATCCCCGAGACCCGAGGACCCGATCGGCACGAGTTCGAGCCGACGGCGGTGCCGCGACGGACGACTCGATGCCCGCGACCATCAGGTCGTGAGCACGCGAGCGGCGCCTCGGCGCAGGCCCTCGGCAATGCCGATCCAGCGGTCGGCGATCCGGTCCAGGTAGACCAGGTCGTCGGCCGCGATCTCGCCCGAGGCGCGGAGCCGGGCGATGACTTCCTTGACCAGGAGGGGATCCTCCCGGGCCAGCACGATGGCCGTCGAGGCGATGCGCCTGCGGTAGGTGTCGACCGTCATGGTCAGCACACCGTCGTGCTGCGCTCGGACGCCAGAGGGTCCGCGGCCTCGCACACCATGTGGATGGACGCATGGGGCGTGCAGGGCCGGGGCCGGAGCAGCGCCGGAAGGATGACAGGCCGCCGGGCGGGCACACGGGCAAGCCCGGTACCACCCAGCAGTGCACACACCGGCGCATTCCTCGGTGGAAGGGCGCGGTTCCAGGGAACGGGACTCATGAGGGTTCTCCTTCAGGGGTGAAGGGGAACGCCCATCCCTGGCGGGGAACTGGGGTTCCCCGTCTGGGATGCCCTGCCGGGAAGGCAAGGCGCTTCGTCGCGCACAGGTGCGTGCGCGAGCTGCAGAGGTCCGCGTCCGAGAGGACGGGGCCAGGGCAGATGCGTGCGTCAGGCCAGGCTTCTGATCGAGATCAGGCCGGGCTGGTGAGCGCAGGGCGCGTCACGACGCGGAGGTCGTGGTCGGCGCATGCGAGGAGGGGCCACGACACGGGGTCATGGCCGGCTCCTGGTTTCGGATCCGGAAGGATCGGAGTCGGTCCGGCACACGGAGGTGCCGGGCAGGACACGAGGCAGGTAACGACTGCGACGCCAGCTGGGCTGGACTTCAGGGCGACCGGAGCCACCGATGAAGGCTGAGCAGACGCGATGTCCGCAGGAAGCCGGGTCAGTATGGGACGGGTTCCCTCGGACGGCAACGGATCCGAGGTCTCATCGTGGCAATGCCCGTTCAAGCGACCGGCTCGGCCGACGCTTGGGCGGGCAATCGATTCCGACTCCTCCGCGTCGCTGGCCCGCAACGCTGCGCTGCCCGGTTGCAGGGCGTGCGGGCCGGCTGACGGTTCGTATAGTGCGCGGATCAACATCTCCTGCTGACCGGTTCCGGCCTGTCCATGACCGTCGAGCGATACGCCTTCCATGACTGCGAAGCCACCACTGCGGCAGGCGTTCCGCTGCGCATTCCTGCTGGCGTTCACCACGTCGAGCGGCGATCGCTGGTGTTCCGCGTGCGCCTGGGTGGCCGCGAGCTCGATCTGACCCTGGCCGAGTGGGAACGCCTGCTGCACGCGGGCTGTGTCGGGCCGATCTCCGTCGTGGTCGCCGATTCGCAGGTGACCGGCGACCTCCATCCTCGCTGAGGCGCGCGGTGGCGAAGGCAGAGTGGACGGTCCGGGCCGGGACCTCAGATCGCCCGATCCCGGCGACCCCGGGACCCGTGCCGCTCAAGTGGGCCAGCGACGCGGCGACAGGTGCTCCCCGGTACATCCATGACCCGGACATCGTCTCGCAGGCTGCGAGTGCCGTATGTCCCGGCTGTGGCAGCAAGTTGTGGACGGTCCTGGCGGGTGAGCCGCAGCGCGTTCGACCGACGGCTCATTTCCGCCACGTGGCCGGCACGCCGCGAACTGCGTGCGTCGTTGTCGCAGCGCGTCTTGCTGCCTCCCACCACCTGGCGTCGCTGGGCTACATCGACCTGCCGCGACGGCGGGTGACCGCCGTCTCGAAGGGTTTCAGCGGTGAGGGTTACGAGGGATGGGTGGAGGAGCCAGCGCAGCGTGTTCGGATCAGTGATGTTCGGATGGTCGATCCGGCCGCGGCGGAGCTGACGCTGGACGATGGCAGGACCATCCTGGTGGACCTGACCGGCGAGCGCGTCGAAGGCGAGGCAGGCCGCGCGGTCATCACGATCAATCTGTCGGACCCGGCGCTGGCGGAGATGGACGTGGACGAGCTGCGAGCGCGACTTCGGCTGCTGCCTCCTGCGAGTTGGTGCTCCCACTGGCGTGATCGCGAGTTGACGTCGCAGGCGCGGGTCCGGGCCGCGGACGAGGCGCGCCAGTCGCTCGACGCCTGGACCGACGAGGACGAGGCGCTGTTCCAGGCGCAACTGCCGCCGGGCACGGACCCGGACGCGACCGCGACGATGCGTCGCGAGACCTTGCTGCACCGAACCGTCAAGTCGATCCTCGAAGACGCGAGGCGCATCCGAGCACCGGGCCTGCATGTCGCCGTGCAGCGTGACGCACCTGATGGGTACGGCAACGGCTGGGATGACCATCGTGTCGAGATCCTGTGGTGGAGCGCGCCCGCCGAACTGAGGTTCGAGGCCGTGGAACTGGAGAGGCGCCTCGGCCGCATCGTGCCGGATGTTGTCGGGCGTCTGGCGGAGCCTCGGCCGCGCATCCTCGGCGGCATCGCCACCCGGGTTCAACGGGGCGATGACGAAGAAGAGGACGAGCAGCACGATGAGTTCCCGGCGCACTGGTCGGAGACGGTGCTGATCGAAGTGGCGGTCACGCACAAGGTGGATGAGGAGAAGCTGCGGAAGGTCCGGCACCTCGATCTGCCGACGCTCGAGATCGATCTCTGTTCGATGGGCGGACGCATGACGCTGGACGGTCTGCGCAAGCTGGTCGTGGATGGAACGGAGGGGAAGCAGTGGCTGCACCACCCTGCGCTGAGAACCCGTCGCGCCGTGCTGCGCTACAAGCTCCGTGAACATGCCGAGGTACTGGCCTACCAGGCCTACATCCGGGCACACCGTCGTGAGCGGTTGCTCGAAACGCCCTCATCACAGTGGGCGCAGCGGTACCTGCTGGCACTCAGGGCGTTCTGCGACGCCAACATCAGGATCGAGCGGCTTCGAAAGACGGAAGGTCCGCGATACCTCGAACACCTGGACGAGGACAGCGAGGAATGGGCGGAGGTCGCCCTGGCCGCAGAGGCCCTGGAAGCTCACGGGTTCGAAGGCGGTGCCGAGCACGTCTTCGCCCGCACCATCGTGCCTCGCATCCTGTCGATCCAGCTGAACACCGGGGTCGGCTACGCCGTGTCCAGCGCGATCCAGGTGGTGAACGCGATCATGAACACCCGCAGCGACAACAGCACGCAGTGGCTGTCGCTCTACCTCATCGCCGCCAAGTCCTTCGATGTCGAGCGGCACTTCAGGCCCGAGCAGGTTCGACGTTTCCGAGAGTGGCGGGCGGAGGTCGTCCGGCAGATCGAGGAGGGGGCGCCCGAGTACCTGCGGCCGGCCCGATTCGATGCCATCCTGTCCTTGCTCTTTCCGGCGATGGCGAGGGGCATTGCTCATGGGAAAGGGCGAGCGGACTGACATCCTGCAAGCGGTGCGCTGTCGGCAACCTGTTCCGTCGGCTTGGCACAATCGATCCATGCCCAACATTGCATCCGTCCTGAAGGCCGAGATCGTTCGTCTGGCTCGCAAGGAACTGCGCAGCGAGGTCGATTCGATCAGGAAGGCGCTCGCGGCTTCGCGCGCGGAAGGCGCCGCGTTGAAGCGCAGGGTCAGCGAACTGGAGCGGTCCGTGCGGCAGTCCGCGCGCGCCGCCCCCGCTCGGCTGCCATCGCCACCTGCGGTCGAGGAAGGGGACGGGGCCGACAATTTCCGGTTCCGCGCCTCCGGCATGGCCAGCAATCGCAAGCGCCTGGGCCTGTCGGCTGCGGATTTCGGGCTGCTGGTCGGCGCATCTGGGCAGAGCGTGTACGCCTGGGAACAGGGCAAGGCGCGCCCCAGGGGCAGGAACCTCGCGGCTATCGCTGCCTTGCGCGGCATCGGCAAACGCGAGGTGGTGGAGCGGTTGGCAGCCCTGAAGTCGGGCGGGAAGTCGTAGGCGAGCTGACGCGCGGTCAGGTGTCCTGGCCGGCCCATTGGCGAGAGCGCCTCACCACCCCTTGAAGCGCACGGCCTCGATGGGATCCTGACTGCATGGTGGGCCGCCGGCCTGCCATGTAACCGATCAGGAGTCCCTCATGAAATTCTCCAAAGCCGAGGTCGACGCCATCATCGAGGCGTCCCCTCGCACCTTCGTTCCCTTCAACAAGCTGGTGCTGTCCGAGGACCACCAGGCCCGCAGTGCCACGACGCCCGCGATGTCGCTGCCGGAACTGGCCGCGTCGATCAAGGACAGCGGCGTGCTGCAGAACCTCGTCGTCGTCCAGGCGGCGCGCGGGCGCTTCGAGGTCTGCGCGGGCGGGCGGCGGCTCGCCGCGCTCACGCTGCTCGTGCAGCAGGGCGACATCGCCGACAACTACCCCGTGCCGGTGCTTGTCGTGCCGGCCGACAAGGCGCTCATCGCGAGCCTTGCAGAGAACTGCTTCCACGTGCCGATGCACCCGGCCGACGAGTTCGCCGCCTTCGCCAGACTGCTCGCGCAGGGCAGGTGCGTCGAGGACGTGGCCGCAGCCTTCGGCGTGACGCCGCTCATCGTCAAGCGGCGCATGAAGCTCGCCACCGTCTCGCCGAAGCTGATGACCCTGTACCGCGAAGGCGGCATCGGCCTGGACTGCCTCATGGTGCTGGCCTCGGTCGACGATCACCAGCGCCAGGAGCAGGCCTGGGCTGGTCTGCCGAGCTGGAACCAGCGCCCGGAGCATCTGCGGCAGTTGCTGACCCGGGGCGAGGTCGAATCGGACGCCGACCCGCTGGCCCGCTACGTCACCGTCAAGGCCTACGAGAAGGCCGGCGGACCCCTGCGCCGCGACCTGTTCAGCGACGACGACCGCAAGGCCTACCTGCTCGACCCGGCCCTGCTGGAGCGCCTCGCCGCCGACAAGCTGGGCAAGCGCGCGAAGCAACTCCTGTCTGAAGGCTGGAAGTGGGTCGACATCCGTCCGCGCTTCGCCTACGACGAGTACGTCAAGCACGGCGAGCTGCGCAAGCCCCGCCGCGCACCGACGCCCGAGGAAGCCGAGGCGCTGAAGGCGCTGGACACGCGCATCGCTGCCCTGCACGAGCAGATGGACGCGCTGGTGAACCGCGACGGCGATGGCGATGCCGGCGAGGGCGTCTGCGGCGCCAGCGAGGCGAACGACGCCGCCGACGAGGACGACGCGTCGCGCGACCGTGCCTTCCTCGCCCTGGAGTCCGAGGCCGATGGGCTGGAGGAAGAGCGCAAGGCGAGACTGGAAGCGCTGACCGAATGGCCCGTGGCCTGGATGGCGCTCGCCGGGTGCGTGCTGCATGTGGGCGCGGACGGCCGTGCCGCGATCAAGGCAGGGCTCATCCGTCCCGAGGATCGGGCCGATCTGGCGCAGGCCATCACCAAGGCTGCCGAACAGAAGTCGGCCGGTGGAGGCGGCTCGGAAGGCGACGCGGATCCTGCGCGCGGCTCGGGGCTCCCGGCCCTGCAGTCGCTTCCATCGGCAGCCGGCGCCACGGCACGGCCCGTGCACTCCGAGAAGCTCATGCGCCGCCTCACGGCCCACCGCGTCGCCGCGATCCAGGCCGAGCTGCTGGATCGACCCGAGGTTGCGCTGGCGGCACTGACGACCCACCTGACACTCAAGCTGCTGGCCGACCCGCTCCATGGCGCCTACCGACTGCCCAACCTGCTGGCGATCAGCGCGACCGGCAACCAGCACGAACTGCGGGGCGCGGCCGAGGACATCGAGGCGAGCCCGGCGGCCCAGCGCATCGAAGCCGACCGCATCGCCTGGATCGAGCACCTGCCGAAGGAACCCGACGCGGTGTTCGACTGGATGCTACGGCAGCCGCCGCAGACGGTGCAGCGGCTGCTGACCTTCCTGGTCGCGTCCACCGTGAACGGCATCACCGGCACCGACGCCGGCCAATCGGTCAATGACGGGCTGGCCCGCGCCCTCGGCCTGGACATGACGCGATGGTGGTCGGCGACGGGGGAGGCCTACCTTCAGCACGTGTCCAAGGCGAGAGTGGTCGAGGTGGTGCACGCGGCGGCCGGCGCCAAGGTTGCTGGTCCGCTCGCGGCGCTGAAGAAGGACGCCGCGGTGGCGCAGGCCGAACAACTGCTTGCCGGGCGTGGCTGGTTGCCCGACTGCCTGCGCGTGCAGCCGCACGCCGATGCCCCGGTGACGGGTGGCGAGGAGGTCGACGCCAACGATCCAGCACGGACCGAGGCGCCTGCCTGCGCCTGAACGCAGGGCCGGCCCGGGCCGGGCCGGCTCATGCGACCGGGACAGGCGTGTCACCGTCGTCCCCGATGCTCCCCGGCCCAGGCTTGCCGGTCTCGCCCTGGGCCGGGTCGCGGCTCCCTGCAGGCGAGCGCCGGATCGCACCGATGTAGGCGCCGGCCGAGCGCAGGCGGGCATGGCCCGCGATACGGGCCACACGCAGCCGCGCCTGGCGGTCGAGGTCCTGAGCGACCGGCCCACCGCCACGCACCGGCGCCGGCGTGCCCGTCGTGTCCTGGTACTGGCCTTGAAGGTGGTCGTGCCGCGCCCCGTGCCCGGTGGTGCCGCTCTCGCGCTTCGTGAGGCCGAACTTGCGCAGCGCATAGTCCAGCCTACGGAGGTTGGACTTCAGGTCCCGATCCGGCGCCCCCATGTGTGCGTCATGGCCGCTGACCACGCTGCGGGCATGCGCGATGGCCGACTGCTGCTCCTCGGTGGCCAGCGGCAGCCAGCGCGCACGGCCTCCCTTGCCCTTCGTCCACAGATACCGATCCGCCTCCCGTTGCTCGTCGGGCAGGCCTGTCTCCTCGAACGGATGCACGTGGGCGTAGGGGCGGCACATCACCGACTCCTTGCGCCGCAGGCCGACCTTCACCATCAGGCGCATCGACGCGCCGATGCGGGCATCGTAGGCAGAGACCTTGGCCAGCAAGGCCTCCACGTCGATGCCGTTGCCGCTCCAGCTCTTGTCGCGCTGGGCGTTCTCGTGGCGCTCGTACTCGTCAGGCGTCAGGCCGTAGTGCTCGGGCCTGCGGATGAAGCCCGGCTTGTTGAGCCACATCGCCAGGCCACGCAGGAAGCTCAGGTAGGTCTGGATCGTCCCCGGCGAAAGCTTCCGGCGCTGCCAGACTTGCACCATCGCCTGGACGTGCCGCTGGCCCAGGTTGCGAGGATCGGGTGCCAACTTGAAGCCTGCGTCCGTGTGCAGTTCGCGGAAGAAGCGTCGCAGGAAGTGGGCGCGCTCGTAGCGCGTCTTGTGCGACACGGTCTTCTCCAGCGCGGTGTGCAGCGGGTTGAACAGCTCGATCAGCACGTCCACCACCCGGTTCACGGGCGTCCTGCCGGGCGGGTACATGTCCAGCACCTGCTGGGGCGACTTGCCGGCCCAGTTCTGGCGGCGCGGCGAGTCCTGGCCGTGCAGGCGGCCTGGGCTGGCCGAGGTCATCGTGGTGGTCCTGGAAGGGCGGGTGGATGAGGAGGGCAGGGCGGCGCCATCGCGCGGGTCGTTGCGGCGGTCGTTGCGGGATAGGGGTGCCTGCCGGCGGCGGCGCGTGGGTTCTTCACGGCGGATGCGGGACATGGTGGGCTTTCTGCGAGGTGGCGGACTGCCCGAACAGCACGCCGGTGAATGAACGGTCGGGAGGACCGGGGTTGGAGGAATCCATCTGGACATCCCCGGGGCCGATTCCTGGCAAGCCCACGGCGATGGAGATCGTGTGCAACGTCGGTGCGGCGGTCGATCTCTGCAGCGCCACACCCACCCATGGCTTTGCTGGTCCGGGCTCCTCGTGGTCTTCGTCGAGGGGCCTGGGTCAGCTCGGTCAGACTTAAAAATGGAACACGTTGATCCAGACCGTCTGCGCATTTCTGCGACGCGACGACAGGGGTGATGTCCACCCCGCTCGGGGCTGGGTGCGACATCGACGCCAGGGTCGAGCCCTGGGTCATTCGGTGGATCAGGCCTGGTGTGCAGCGCCGGCCGCTCGCATGGGTCCACCCCTGACCGAGAGTCCAGGGCGGTGTCGAGTTGATGAGCGAGGGTCGTGCGGGGAGCCTCATGGAGGCCATCACGCCGCGCGATGCGCGTCATGCGCGCGTGCTCAAGGGCTGGCGGGAACGGTGCGCGGCATCAGGTGCCGCCACGGGGTTCTGCTGCGCCGGTGCGCTTCCGGAGCGCCCAGCCGTCATCGCGGGGATACGGCTGGCAAGGACCGGGCAGGTCACTGCTGTGGTGGATGACTCGGCACGCTCGCGGCGTCGATCCTTCTGGAGGTCGAGGCCGGTCGCGCCACCCGTTCGGGACGGGAACTTCGGTTGAAGGCACGAGGCAGGTAACGACTGCGACGCCTGCAATGCTCGTCTTCTTCGAGAGGACGGAGCGGGCCAGGAGCCCTCGGGAGCCCACAGTGGAAACCGCGACGGCATCCACGGTCAAGGCCGCATGCGCAGCACCCGCCGCAAGGCCCCTGATCAGGCGGCCCTTGGGGCAGGCAGTTGACGGCGTGCGACTCGGCGGTAGGGCCCATCTAGCGTGGCAATGGCCCGGATCGCCAGCAACGGCGCGGGGTTGACAGGCAAGGCTGCCGCCTCAGGTACCCCGACTGGCCCGGCACCGGCCTCTCCAGGTCGTGTCAGGCGCCGGCGTGCCGGCCGATGGACGGGGTTGACGAGTGACTTTGCAGTGTGACCGTGGTGACACCACGCGGCCGACTCGTCCGTTCGGTGTCATCCGAGGGTCAGTGCAGTGCTTCTGCAGTGCCAGCGCAGTGACACCGGGACGGATCCGACGTCGAAATCGCGCCTGCAGAGGCCGGAATCCGCGTGGAGGAACAGGGTCGATCTGTCGATCCTGAGCACTCTTTCGTTCACTCGGAGAACACCATGAACCTGATCGTGAGGGCGGTGGATGTCGGTTCCGGCAACACCAAGTTCGTCACCGGCACGGCCGACAGCGAGATCCGCTGCGCAAGCTTCCCCTCGCTCGCATACCCGTCCAGCAACGGACAACCACTCTGGCCCGGCGGCGATGGAGCCAAGACGATGTTCATCCCGGTAGGGTCGCTCTTCTATGAAGTCGGTCCCGAGGTCAGGCTCGCGGCCGACACCTTCCGGGCGTCGCAGCTGCACGACGACTACATCGAGTCGCCGGAGTACATGGCGCTGCTGCGCGGTGCGCTGCGCTCGATGCGGCAGAGCCAGATCGACCTGCTGGTCGTCGGGCTTCCGGTGGCGCTGTTTGCGGTGAAGAAGGCCGCTCTGGAGCGGGTCATGACAGGCGAGCACGATGTCGGCGGTGGCAAGAAGGTCAGTGTGGTGCGCACGCTGGCTGTTGCCCAGCCTCAAGGCGCGCTGGCTTTCTACGCGCACGCCCACGGCAAGCTCGCCGAGATCGCCAAGGAGCGCAGCCTGATCATCGATCCAGGTGCGAGGACCTTCGACTGGCTCGTCGCCCAGGGCATGCGACTGGTGCAGAAGCAGAGCCACTCCGTGAATCGGGGTGTTGCCGACGTGCTGAAGCTGCTCGCTGCCGAGATCACCAAGGACATCGGCACGCCCTTCCGCGATCTGGACGCCATCGACATTGCGCTGCGGACCGGCAAGGCCCCGGTGATCTTCCAGAAGCCCTACGACCTCAAGCGGCTGCTGCCGCTGGCCGAGAGCGTGACGGAGCAGGCCGTGTCGAGCATGAAGGAGTGGATCGAATCGCCGCACAGCCTGCAGAACATCATCCTCGTGGGCGGAGGCGCCTTCCTGTTCCGCAAGGCGGTGAAGTCGGCGTTTCCGCGCCACCGGATCCTCGAGATCAAGGAGCCTGTGTTCGCCAACGTGAGGGGGTTCCAGCTGGCCGGGATGACCTATGCGCGAACCGTACTGGCGGCCGATCGCGAAAGGTCGGCCACGGCCGAGCGCGCTGCAGGAGATGCCGCATGACCGGCTCCACCAAGACCTCGGAGCCGCCGCGCATACGGCTCGTGTTCCAGCTCGAGAGGGCGGAACTGCCTCGTCTCTATGACGAGCTCGCACGGTTCCACAAGGGCGTGAAGCGTGTCGGCAGACTGCGCGCGTTGGCCTACGA
Source organism: Ideonella alba (assembly GCF_018069845.1). Classification (NCBI taxonomy): domain Bacteria; kingdom Pseudomonadati; phylum Pseudomonadota; class Betaproteobacteria; order Burkholderiales; family Sphaerotilaceae; genus Ideonella; species Ideonella alba. The sequence continues at coordinate 306 of NZ_JAGQDD010000017.1, read as the reverse complement.
GGGGCTGCTGGTCCAGCAGGGCGTCCTGAAGCTCCCTGGGCAGGCATCCAGCGAGGCGACCGGCTCGATCGGCTTCGACGGCGACGGGGCGGAGATCACGAACGGACTCTTCGATCCCGCGATCGATGACCGGGATGGGCCATGAGGAGTCGGGCGAGGTGCCGCCAGGGTAGGTCGGTAGGGGCCTCCGAGATGGCGCAGATGGGCCGGTGCGAACGCCTGGTGGTTCTTGTCACCGCCGGTCGAATACTCCCCAGATCGGGCGGTTGAAATTTCCCCAGTCTGATCCTTCGCGCGCAGCCGGGC